>JAZLBG010000041.1:0-5824 GCA_045613585.1 Candidatus Fimenecus sp.
TCAACAAGGCCTTTAAGATATGCAACTTTTTCTGTTACTGTCATCATCTTTATTCCTCCTAATTAGAAAAATTATGCACGAGACATATACTCGCCTGTACGAGTATCAACGTTAATCATTTCGCCTTCTTCAATGAAGAGAGGAACTTTGATTTCTGCACCTGTTTCAAGAGTAGCAGGTTTTGTAGCATTAGTTGCTGTGTTACCTGCAAAGCCAGGGTCAGTCTGTGTTACCTGAAGCACAACAAAGTTTGGCGGTTCAACACCGAAAACACTACCCTTATATGAAAGGATTTTACAAACCATATTTTCTTTAACAAACTTAAAGTTGTCGCCAAGGTCTGAAGCGTTTACTGGAACCATATCATATGTTTCTTGGTCCATAAAGTAGTAAAGACCACCGTCATTGTAAGAATATTCCATGTCTCTTCTTTCAATAACTGCTGTTGGGTACTTTTCAGTTGGGTTGAAAGTTCTTTCAACAACACCACCTGAAATAACGTTCTTAATTTTTGCTCTTACGAAAGCAGCGCCCTTACCAGGTTTAACATGTTGGAATTCAACGATTTGGAATACGTTACCATCCATTTCAAATGTTACGCCGTTTCTAAAATCACCTGCTGATACCATAGGTATTATACCTCCGTTTTTTGTTTTAATACACTATAAATAATACAATAAATTTTATTGTATTTCAAGTCTTTTTGCAAAATCAAGGCAGAATTATATAACTCTCTGCCAAACTTTTTGATATTTTTTCGTAAAAATCAGGGTCTTCAGACTGATTTTTAATAGTTGGGATTACTTTTATAGTAGAAAAATTGTTTTTTGCTTTATCATTCATTACTATATAAGTGTTTTCAATAAATGAAATATAATCACTGTCACTTGATGGATTGAGAGTAGGAGAACAAATAGGTGCAGCAGTGTCAAAAAGATTTCCGCCCCATTTTTCACTATCACCATCAGTAGCACACTCAAGTGGCATACCTAAAATAACGGGCCTATTGTTTGCAGATGCAACAACATTTTCCATAAATTGTATAAGCACAAGGCTGCGGTTAAGAGTAGTGTCATCTTCTGTGTATATAGGTGTTACATTATTTTTTTGTGCTGTAGGAAATTCTACGGACTGAAGATAAATACAATCAACACCTAAATTTGTAACCTCGTTAATTACTGAGCAAATATATTTAGTTGCTCGTTGATTTGTTGGGTCAAGCCACACTCTGCCACCATTTATTGCAGGAGCATCAAACCAAATTTTAGTTTTTTCAACATCTTCATAAACATATGCGCCAATGCGCTGTGGGGCAACAGTATCTTCGAAACAATAAATGTTACCGATAATTATAAAACCTTCTGATTTAATTTTTTCAATTATAAAGCTATCAATAATATTAAAATCTGCCCAATAAGAGATTAAATTAGAATGATAAGTTAACACGCCTTCTTGAGTTTTAAAATCAAGAACAACTGCGTTGAAACCATTGGTTTTTGCTTCATTAAGTTTTTTTGATAAATCATCAAGCTCACCTAAACTTTGATTATCAATATATGTTGCACGAATTGTGCCAAGATTATCTGCAGTGATAGTTGGTGCAGTATTTTCTTCTTGTTGTGGTAAAGGTCTTGTAGAAAGGTTGTAACAAAATTTAGCAAGAACAAAAGTAAATACAAAAAGGCACACCAACAAAACGCCACCTAAAATCTTTTTAGTGCGCTCTCTTTTTTTAGCCTTTGGGGTTTCATGAATAGGTCTGTCCCCACGGCGTGATGGATATTTTTTTGAAAATCCATAGTAGCCCTTTAATCTTCTTGGGGCGTTTTCATTTCTTGCCATAAAAATCCTTTATACTTTTAATCTTAAATAAATATTGATGAGCCTGAAATTCCTATAAATGCAAGAGAAAGAATAGCAGTGTAAATAAACATTGCAGGAGTTCCTTTAAAACAAGCAGGAATTGATTTATTCATATCAAGACGTTTAAGTCCGTTATTAATAAGCAAAACTGCAATTACATAAGCAATACCTGCACCAATACCTGCGCCAATTGCTTCAACAACAGAAAATGCAGAACGATAGTTAATGAAAGGTACTGCAAGAACAAGTGTATTAAATGCAGCAATACCAATTCTGCGAACAGTTCGAGGTGTTACTTTGCCATAAATTAATACAACTGCCATTGTGAGCACATAAATAAGAACTAAAACACCCATAAATAAAATTGCATGTAAAATTTCATTAAGTTCGTGAATGAATATTATTTTGTCAAGAAGTACACAAGCAGTTGAAACAAGCGTAGAAAAATATGTTATAAACATTGCCATTGGTACTAATTGACGAGGCTTTGCGCTCATTCGCACAGCTTCGCTTATACCATAACCACCATTGAAAATTAAGTTTTGGAAAATCATAACATAAAAGGCGGCTGAAATAAGTTTTAAAAAGATACTCATTTCTCATCACCTCCGTCAGTATTTTCTGTATCAGTACGGTGTTTATATTCTTCAAGTTCAGTAAGCATATCTGAGAAATCATCAAGATATGTACGCTCGTTTTCGTTTCTTGTGCGCACTTCACGACGAGGAGTTTCAGTTTGCTTTTTAAGCTTTGTTGGTTTATCTTTCTTTTTCTTTTCTTTTTTTGATTTTTCAACTGTAGGAACTTCGTCTTTTGAAACATCTTTAAATTCTTTAGTATTGAACTGAGTTTCTTCTGCTTTGAGTTTACGCTCTTTACGAACACGAATAAATGTGTTTTCCGTTTCGTTAGCACCTTCACCATATGGGTCAAAATCATCTTTCATAAGTTCTTTTAATGGGCCACGAAGTGAACGACGAATTTCAGATGTGTCAAACGCACGGTCAGGTGATTTGTCAGGATATTTTGCCATAACGAATGCTTTAAGTCCCGCCGCTAAAAATCCAATTATAAGAAGTCCACCAAAAGGTGTTGCAAGTACAGGGAATTTAACTGGCATATTTATGTTCATGCCACCAATTGTACCGTTAGCCAAAAATTCACGTAATAGACCAACAACTAAAGCAACAACGGCATAACTTAATGAGGCTGATGTTGCATCAATAAAACTGTCTTTAACATTGTTTTTAACTGCAATACGCTCACAATGCAAGGCAATAAGTGAGTTAACTGCCATAAGTGGTAAATAAATACCGAAATTAATTGATATTTCAGGGAAGAATTTATTTACAAAAATCATTATTGGAGAGATTACTCCAACGCCAAAAATGGCATATAATGCAACTCGCCAGTAACGACGGACATTTTTAAGCAAAAGAGATGCTAAAATTTCACAAACAATCATTTCAATAGCAGTTACTATTGCAAGAAAAACTGAAAGTTTGAGTGATGTTGATATTGCCACAACAGGACAAAGGCCAATTGCCTCAAAAAGCAAAGGATTTTTAATGACAGCACTGTTTCTTATACGTTTAAAAGTTTTGTTGTTATCATTCATCTTCCCCACCTCCTATTGCAAAAGGTGCTTCTGTTTCAATAACAGTATTTTCTTCAGAAATAACTTCTTCAAGGCTTTCTGCTTCTTGCACAGGAATATCTTCTGTTATTTCTTCAATGTTTTCAATTTCTTCAGTTTCAATAGTTTCTTCAACAATATCAGGGATTTCTTCAAGAACTTCTTCAGGAACAACCTGTATCTGAGGTTCAAGAACAATTTCTTTATCTTGGATTAGTGCTTTTTCTTTCTTTGTAAGAGGAAGTTTATCAAAGAAATCAGAAATAGCACAAGTAATTAATATACCAAAGCAAGCACTTTCTTCAACTGCACCGATATAACGGATAATCATACAAATAACTCCACCGACAAATCCCCACATTATGCGAGAAATCATTCTTTGTGGCATAATGGATGGTACTGAAATAAAGAAAACAGCACCAAAAAGCAACATACCACCACAAGTTTCCATGATAAGAGAAATAAAACGACCTGTACTAACTCTAGGGAAAAGAAGTGACATTACAATTACTGCAAGTAAAAATGTAAATACAGGAACGCTGTCTTTTGGTCTGCGAATAGCTATAAATACAAGAGCGCCTATAAGGACTAGAATACAACCTGTGCCCATAGCAGATGGCACATTGCCAATAAGCACTTCAAAAACAGATGCAATGTTATCTCCCATTGAGATATTTTGTGAAAGTAATTCCGTTATTGACGCGTCAGCAGATGCATAGTTGAAAACTTCTTCTTTCCAGCAAAGAGTCGCAAAGCAGATTGCAACAGATGCAGGCACAAATGGGGCATTTTCAGGCGAGCCAAAAGGCAACACACATACTAAAACTGCAAAAGCAGAGGTGAATGTGAAAATCCACCAAGGAGCAGTTGCAGGTAACATTAAAGCAACTGACAAACCAATAACAACAGGTGTTAAAAATCTTGATGAAAAATTGATTTTTAATAATTTTTCACCTAGTCTTATAAAAAGTGTAGTTGTAATTACCGAAATAAGAGAAAACGCAAGTGCTATGACTCCGTGTTTATTTACTGCAAAAATTAAAAGGGCAGAAAGCATTATCACATAGTCAAGTGTGACTCTGCGTGCTTCGGTTAGTTCATATTTTTTTTGAGGTGTTGTAGTGTTTGTCAAAACGCATTCCTCACTTTTCCAATATTTATTTATTGCACAAAGCCCGTCCCCGTAATATGATAGATTAAGAAGTATTTTCAGTATCCGGGGGTAACAAAATGACTTTTGAAGTACTTAATGAAACAACAATTCTTGTTGAACTCACTTTTGAAGAAATGAAAAAATATCACATTACATATGAAACGCTTGAAAGCAATAATAATGCAATTAAAAATATTCTTAACGTTATAAAAGCAAGTGAAAAGGTTGATGTCAGCGAAAAAATTACCGTTGAAGTATTACCTGTAAACAATGGGGGATGTTTTTTTATTTTAACCTTCAAACCAAAGAAAAAGACAAGATATAAAATGAGAAAACTGAGTACCAATTTTGTTTTTGAAACAGATAACATTGATAATCTTCTTGATTTTGTATCTGCATTAAAAGAAAAATACCAAAAAAATCTGAAATATGAAATATATAAAATGAACAACTCTTTTTATATGCAATTTCCTGAAAGAAGTCAAAAACTTCACGCAGTTATGGGGGAATTTGGTCAAATTTCAAATATTGCACCTGAAAAAATCAGTGAATATGGTAATCTATTAGGCTCGGTAATAATTTAATTATTTGCAGAAATTTTCTTCTGCGATAGACTTGAATTTTTCCATTGTGCCTTTGCGGTCTGGACTTGAGAAAAGAGCACTGCCTGAAACGAATACATCAGCACCTGCTTTTGCGGCAATTGCAATAGTTTGCTCATTAATGCCACCATCAACTTCGATTTCGCATTGAAGTCCACGACGATTGACTTCTTCGCGAAGACGTGACACTTTTGGCATCATATCTTCCATAAAACCTTGACCACCAAAGCCAGGCTCAACAGTCATGACAAGCACCATTGAAAGCTTATCGAGATATGGGAAAATATCTTCAACGGGAGTTTTTGGTTTAACAGTAAGAGATGCCTTAACTCCGTTTGCGAGAATTTTGTCAATTGTTTCGTCTATTGGAGAGTCACATTCTGTATGGATTGTGATAATATCAGCACCAGCTTTGCAGAAATCGTCAATATATTTAAGAGGCTCACTAATCATAAGATGCACATCAAAAGGCACAGTTGTTGCGTTTTTTATGCACTTAACAACAGGTGCACCAAGAGTGATGTTTGGTACAAAGTGACCGTCCATAACATCAATGTGCATATAGTCAGC
>JAZLBG010000042.1:0-18271 GCA_045613585.1 Candidatus Fimenecus sp.
TGCTTAATTACATTATGACAAGCTGAACAAACTGTAACGAGTGGCTGTTCTCTGTCGAGAGCATATTTGAGTGCACGAACTGATGAAAGTTTTGTTGCAACTTCATCTCTTGCTGTTGTAAACACACCGCCACAGCACTGCCAGTTTTCAATTTCTTCTAAAGTTATACCCAGAACTTCGGCTGACTTAACTGAATAAACATCAAGTTCTTTTGCCTTGTTTTTAAGAGTGCATCCGGGGAAATAACTAACTTTCATAGGTTTACCTCCGGTTTATACCATCTCTTCAGGATGGAATACTTCATCAAATCTTTCAGCTGTCAAGAAACCAAGTTCAACACAAGCTTCTTTAAGTGAAATATTATCTTTAAACGCTTTCTTTGCTGTTTTTGCTGCATTTTCATAACCGATATATGGGTTAAGTGCAGTTACGAGCATTAAAGAGTTGTGAAGATTGTGATGCATCTTTTCTTTGTTTGCTTTAATGCCAACAGCACAATTCTTATTGAATGATACGATTGCTTCTGCAAGAAGTCTTGCTGACTGTAAGAAATTGTAAATACATACAGGCATAAATACATTCAATTCAAAGTTACCCTGTGATGCAGCCATACTAACTGCCACATCGTTACCCATTACCTGAACAGCAACCATTGTTACTGCTTCACACTGTGTTGGGTTAACTTTACCAGGCATAATTGATGAACCAGGTTCGTTTTCAGGAATGAAGATTTCACCAAGACCATCACGAGGGCCAGATGCCAACCAACGAACGTCGTTTGCAATTTTCATCATATCACAAGCAAGAGCCTTGATAGCACCATGTGCAAATACAAGCTCATCCTTTGATGTAAGAGAATGGAATTTGTTTGCAGCAGTTACGAAAGGCTTACCTGTAAGCTTTGCAACTTCAGCTGCAACACCTGTATCAAATCCTGCAGGTGCGTTAAGACCTGTACCAACTGCAGTACCACCAAGAGCAAGTTCATAAAGTGGTGCAATTGAACGATTGATTAATTCAAGGTCTTTTTCAAGGCTTGAACGCCAACCGCTGATTTCCTGACTGAATGTAATAGGAGTAGCATCCTGCAAGTGAGTTCTACCGCTCTTAACAATTCCTTCGTTTTCTGCTTCAAGTCTTTTGAATGTAGCAATTAACTCTTCAACTGCAGGAATAAGCTTATCTTCTAATGAAAGCACTGCAGCAATATGCATAGCAGTTGGGAATGTATCATTTGAAGACTGGCTCATATTAACGTCATCGTTTGGATGAAGTAATGTTTTACCAAGAATCTGGTTACCTCTGTTAGCAATAACCTCATTTGAGTTCATATTTGACTGTGTGCCAGAACCTGTCTGCCATACAACAAGAGGGAAGTGGCCGTTAAGCTTGCCTTCTCTTACTTCGTCACAAGCAGCACAGATTGCATTCATTTTTTCTTCTGTCATCTTTTCAGGACGAAGAGCGTTGTTAGCAATACTAGCAGCCTTTTTAAGGATACCGAATGCATTTATAATTTCAGCAGGCATTGTTTCAATACCAACACCGATTTCAAAGTTTTCGTGGCTTCTTTGAGTCTGTGCAGCCCAAAGACGGTCTGCAGGGACTTTCATTTCGCCCATAGAGTCGTGTTCAATACGAAATTCCATTTCTTATTTCCTTTCTTAATTCTTATATTTCAATTTGTTTAATAACATTTTTAAGGCTTTCTGCACTCTTGTTCAATGACCAAATTTCCTGGTCATTAAGAGGAAGAAGAATTTTACCCTGAACCTGTTTGTTACCAACAATGTTAAGAAGGCTTAAGCAAACATCATCAATGCCATATTCACCATGAAGCATTGTTGAAACAGTAAGAGTTGTATCAATAGGATTTAATAAGCATTTGCAAAGGTGACAAACTGAAACTGAAACAGCATAGAATGTAGCACCCTTACGCTGAATAACGCGACCGCCTGATTTACGAACGTAATCTTCAACTGCATCTCTGTCAAATTCAGGATATAAGTCTGATTTCATAACTGCATCTCTGTAATCTTCTACAGGAACATTTGAAATGTTTGCAATTGACCATGGAACAAATGCTGTGTCACCATGTTCACCTAAAATATAAGCGTGAACGTTCTTCTGGTTAACTGAATAGTATTCAGCAATTCTTGCACGAAGACGAGATGTATCAAGAATTGTACCTGAACCGATAACTCTCTTTTCAGGAATACCAGTTGTTTTGCAGAATACATATGTAAGAATATCAACAGGGTTACTAACAATAACATAAGTAGCTTTTGGAGCATACTTAACAATTTCAGTAGCAATTGATTTCATAATATTAACATTAGCCTGAGCTAAGTCAAGTCTTGTTTGACCAGGCTTTCTTGGAAGACCTGATGTGATAATAACAATGTCAGAATCAACAGCATCCTGATATGAACCTGCACGAACAGTTGCTGGGTTACAGAAAGGAATACCTTGTCTGATATCAAGAGCTTCACCAAGTGCCTTTTCTTCATTGATATCAATCATAACGATTTCTGATGCAAGTCCCATTACAGTTGCAGTATATGCAATTGTTGAGCCAACACTACCTGAGCCGATAATTGTGATTTTGTTCATATTGAAACCTCATTTCTGATTTTTTCTTTTGCTTTAAGATTTTGAGATATGGTCATAAAAACCCATACTATCCTAATCTAAATAATTCTACCAATTTAAGTTCATAAAATCAATAGTTTTGTTAAAGTTTTCACAAATTAAACAAAAAAATTATTCATATATGAAAAAGTTATGTCGAATATTGTTATTTATAATGTTTTTGCGTTTTTTTTGTTGAAAAAAAACGAGTTATAATATATAATAGTATAGAATATGAATATCTATTAATTTAAATAGGGGAGAAAATGAAAAATGAAAATTACAGTATGTATTGGTAGCTCATGCCATGTTAAAGGTTCTCGTCTTGTTGTTGAACAACTCAAAAACCTTATCAGTGAAAATAAACTTGATGATAAAGTTGAACTTGCAGGTACTTTCTGTTTAGGACAGTGTCAGCAGGGCGTTTGTGTTACTATAGACGATAACTTCTTTTCAGTATCTCCTGATACAGTAGTTGATTTCTTTAATAACGAAGTAATTGCAAAGGTAAAATAAGTTTATGATTATTCAAATTTGTGTGGGTAGTTCCTGTCATTTAAAAGGTTCGCCCGAAATTGTTGAGCTTTTTCAGAAAGCCGTTGAACAAAATCATTTAGAAGACGAAATCACACTTGCTGGTAGTTTCTGTATCGGCAAGTGTAATCGTGTAGGTGTAACTGTTCAGATTGATGATGAAGTTCATACAGGTATTACAAAAGAAAATTTCAAAGAGTTCTTTCAGGAAAAAGTCCTGAGTCAATTTTAATTGAAAGGAAGAAGCGATAAATGAATAATTGTTTGACACTCAAAAAATCAAACTGTAAAAACTGCTATAAATGTATTCGTCATTGTCCTGTGAAAGCAATTCGTTTTTCAGGTAATCAGGCACATATTATTGGTAATGAATGCATTTTGTGTGGTCAGTGCTTTGTTGTATGTCCGCAGAATGCAAAAGAAATTGTCAATGAAGTGGAAAAGGTAAAAGTACTTCTTCAAAGTAGTGACCCTGTTGTTGTTAGTATTGCGCCTTCATTTATTGCTAATTATGACGGTGCAGGCATTGACTCTATGCGTACAGCCCTTAAAAAGCTTGGCTTTTATGATGCTGAAGAAACCGCAATCGGTGCTACAATTGTAAAATCAGAATATGAAAGAATGCTAAAAGAAGAAGACAGAGATGTTGTGATTTCTTCTTGCTGTCATTCAGTAAACTTGCTTATTCAGAAATATTACCCTGCAGTGCTTGAATATCTTGCAGATGTTATGTCACCTATGCAGGCACATTGTCAGGACATTAAAAAGAGAATTCCAAACGCTAAAACAGTTTTTGTTGGTCCTTGTGTTGCTAAAAAAGATGAGGCTACACACTATGAGGGCATTGTTGATGCAGTTTTAACCTTTGAAGAACTTTCAGAATGGCTAAAAGAAGAAAATATTGAGCTTGAAATAGTTCAAGATGATAATGAATATAGCCGAGCTCGTTTCTTCCCTACAACTGGTGGTGTCCTTAAAACTATGGAAGAGGTTAAGGGCTATACTTATGTTGCTATTGATGGCGTTGAAAACTGTATTGAAGTTTTGAAAGATATTGAAAAAGGCAAGATACATAATTGCTTTATTGAAATGTCTGCTTGTGTTGGTAGCTGTGTTGGTGGACCTGTCATTGAAAAATATCAACATGACTCTAATATAAAAGACTATATTGAAGTTGCAACATATGCTGGTGATAAAGATTTTAAGGTTAATCAACCAGATTCAATTGACCTTAAGAAGATTTTCACTTATATTGAACAAAAGAATACACCACCATCTGAATATGAAATTGCTAGTATTCTCCGTCAGATGGGTAAATTCAAACCTGCTCACGAGCTTAACTGTGGCTCTTGCGGATATAACACTTGCCGTGAAAAGGCTGTTGCAATTATTCAGGGTAAGGCTGAAATCTCAATGTGTCTGCCATTCCTTAAAGATAAAGCAGAAAGCTTTTCAGATACTATTGTTAATAACTCACCAAATGGACTTATTGTTCTTAATGAACAACTTGAAGTTCAGCAAATTAATGATGCAGCAAGAAGAATGATGAATATTCGTTCTGCTTCTGATGTACTTGGTGACCAGGTTATTCGTATTCTTGACCCAACAGTATTTATGACTGTTATGAGCACAGGTAAAAATGTTCGTGACGAGCGTGTTTATCTTGCAGAATACAAGAGATATGTTGAACAAACTATTGTTCACGATAAAGACACACATCTTTTAATCAGCATTATGCGTGATGTGACAAATGAAGAAAAAGAGCGTGAAAAGAAAGAAGATATCAGTCGTCAGACTATTGATGTTGCAGACAAAGTTGTTGAAAAGCAGATGCGCATTGTTCAAGAAATTGCATCATTACTTGGTGAAACTGCTGCAGAAACAAAAATTGCTCTTGCAAAACTAAAGGAGTCAATTACTAATGAATGATTTATGTGCTGATATCGGTTATAAAAGTATAAATCATCACGGTGAAGAGCTTTGTGGCGACCATATTGATGTGGTTGAGCCTAGTGACGATTCAACTGTTGTTGTGTTGTCTGACGGACTTGGTAGTGGTGTAAAAGCAAGTATTCTCTCTACTCTCACATCTAAAATCATATCAACAATGCTTGCAGAAGGCTTGTCACTTGAAGAATGTGTTGAAACTATTGCAGCAACTTTGCCAGTTTGCTCTTTAAGAGGCGTTGCTTATTCAACATTTACAATTATTCATCTTTTGAATAATAATCAGACCGCAGAGTTAATTCAATATGATAATCCTCATGCAATTATTATCCGTGATGAAAAAAGTTGGGATTACCCAAAAACTGAAATGAATATTGGCGGTAAAAAGATATTCAAATCTGTTATAAGTTTAAAAGAAAATGATATTTTCGTTGCAATGAGTGACGGTTGTCCTCATGCGGGAATAGGCATGGCATATAATTTTGGTTGGAAAAGAGAAAACATTATAGATTTTATTGAAACTCTTGCACCTGCGGGCTATACTGCAAAAACACTTTCTACAATGCTTGTTGATGAGTGCGATAAACTTTATGGCTATAAGCCTGGTGATGATGCAACTGCTTGTGTTGTAAGAATAAGAAAACGTGAGCCTATGAATTTACTTTTCGGCCCACCATCAAATCGTGATGATGCTGACAGAATGATGTCACTTTTCTTCTCAAAAGAAGGCAAGCATATTATCTGTGGCGGAACAACATCAGGTATTGCTGCAAAGTTTTTGAGAAAACCGCTTAGACCATCACTTAACTTTGAACAGAGTGATGTTCCGCCTATTGCAGAATTAGAGGGCGTTGACCTTGTAACAGAAGGCGTTATTACAGTAAACAAGGTTGTTGAATATGCAAAAGATTACCTTGGTGAAAATGTGCATTATACTCATTGGAGCGTTAAGCGTGATGGCGCATCACTTATAAGCCGATTATTGTTTGAAGAGGCAACTGACATAAACTTTTATGTAGGCAGAGCAATAAACCCTGCTCATCAGAATCCTGATTTGCCTATTAATTTCAATATTAAAATGAATCTTGTTGAAGAACTTTCAAAAGCCCTTAAGAAAATGGGTAAGAGAATAAAAGTAAGTTATTTCTAAGGAGTATACAGAATGAGAAAATTTGACACAAAAGTACAATATCTTAAATACAAAGTATTGCGTGAAGTTGCTCGTCATAGCTGGAGTGATACTCTTATTGAAAATCTTTGGGAAATTCCAAAGAGTATTTCACCCGGCAAAGAGCCTACAATGAGATGTTGTGTTTATAAAGAAAGAGCAATTCTTGCACAAAGAGTAAGAATGGCAATGGGTGGTGACAAATCAAACCCAAATATAATTGAGGTTATTGATATTGCTTGTGACGAATGTCCTGCTGCAGGTTATGAGGTTACAGACTCTTGCCGTGGTTGTCTT
Source organism: Candidatus Fimenecus sp. (assembly GCA_045613585.1). Taxonomy (GTDB): domain Bacteria; phylum Bacillota; class Clostridia; order Oscillospirales; family Acutalibacteraceae; genus Fimenecus. Next base: position 6,578 of record JAZLBG010000042.1, read on the forward strand.
GCTCACAGGTGCGAAGATGTTTGTAAAAAAGGCGCAATTTCTTTTGACCATAATCACGTGGCACATATTGATAAATCAAAATGTGTTGAATGTGGTGCATGTGCAAAGGTGTGTCCATTCTTTGCAATTGTTAATCGTAAACGTCCTTGCCAGAGTGCTTGTAAAGTTAAGGCAATTTCAATTAATGATGATAATGCGGCAGCAATTGATAATAACAAGTGTATTCAGTGTGGCGCTTGTGTTTATCAGTGTCCATTTGGTGCGATTACAGAAAAGTCATATATTCTTAATGCTATTGACCTTATTAAACAGAGTGAAAATAATAAAAACTATAAGGTTTATGCAGTTGTGGCACCATCAATTTCAAGCCAGTTTACATATGCAAAATTAGGACAAGTTATTAAAGGTCTTAAAGAATTAGGCTTCTATACAGTTGTTGAAGCAGCTTTAGGTGCTGATATGGTTGCAATGTCAGAAGCAAAGGAACTCAGCGAAAAAGAATTCCTTACAAGCTCGTGCTGTCCTGCATTTGTGCAGTATATTAAATCATCATTCCCAGCATTAGTGCCATATGTTTCACATAATCTTTCACCTATGGCAATGCTTGGTAAATACATTAAAGAAACAAGCGAAAATGCAAAGGTTGTATTTATTGGACCTTGTATTGCAAAAAAATCAGAAGCTCAACTCGATTCAGTTAAACCTCATGTTGATTGTGTACTTACATTTGAAGAGCTTCAGGCACTTTTTGATAGTAAAGATATTGATATTACAACTTTAGATGAAGATATTCTTGATAATGCATCTTATTTCGGACGAATTTTTGCTCGTACAGGTGGACTTTCAGATGCAGTCTCACAAGCTCTTAAAGAGCAGAATATTGAATTCAACTTAAAACCTGCAATATGTGATGGTATTGAGGCTTGTAAAATTGCTCTTCTCAAAAAGAATAAAAATGTGCTTGATGCAAACTTCATTGAAGGTATGGCATGTACAGGCGGTTGTATCGGCGGTGCAGGATGTCTTACTCATGGCGAAAAGAACAAAGCACAAGTTGACGAATACGGCAGAGAAGCCCTTGAAAAAACAATTTCAGACGCTATTTCAGTATTGAAATAATTAAAAAAGCACCTTACCCAAGGTGCTTTTTGTTGTTTATTATAAAATTATGTGTTATCATATAAAAAGAGGTGAGCATATGCTAAATAAATTTAATTGGGCGATTTTAGGTTGTGGCAATATTGCAAACGATTTTGCCCGCGATACCATCAGAATGGGTGGCGAAATCTATTCAGTGGCCAACCGTACTTATGAAAAAGCAGTTGATTTTGCAAATAAATATAATATCGAAAAAGTTTATGAAAATATTGACGATTTATTTACTGACAAAAAAGTAGATATAGTGTATATTGCAACACCACACAATAAGCATATTGAGTACATTCTCAAAGCGTTAAATAACAATAAGCATGTGCTTTGCGAAAAGGCAATTACTCTTAATAGTGATGAGCTTGAGAAAGCAGTTGCCCTTGCAAATGAGAAAAATTTAATTCTTGCTGAGGCTATGACAATCTATAATATGCCACTATATACTGAACTTGAAAAAATTATAAATTCAGGGGACTTAGGCGAATTTCGTCTTGCCCAAGTGAATTTTGGCAGTTTCAAAGAATACGATATGACAAATCGTTTCTTTAATATGGAGCTAGCAGGTGGTGCACTTTTAGATATCGGCGTTTATGCACTTTCTCTTGTAAGAATGTTTATGAATACAAAAAATGCTCAAATAACTTCACAAGTCAAGTTTGCCGAAACAGGTGCAGACGAGCAGTCAAGTATCATAATAGAAAATGAGAAAGAGCATATGGCAAGCGTAACACTCTCACTTCACGCAAAACAACCAAAACGCGCTACAATTTGCTATGATAATGGTTATATCGAGATTTTCGAATACCCAAGAGCCGACAAAGCAGTAATCACATATACAAGTGATAACCATACACAAGAAATCACAGCAGGCAAGTTAGAAAACGCCCTTTGCTATGAATTAGAAAATATGGAAAATGCAGTTGAATCAGGCAACAATACAATGCGACTTGATTACACAATTGATGTAATGAATGTTATGACAAAACTGCGAAATGATTGGAATATGAAATACCCAGAAGAAATGGAGTAATTATGAAAATCTTAATCTTAAATGGTAGCCCAAAAGGCAAATACAGTATAACCTTACAAACAATAAAATTTCTTGAGCTTAAAAACCCTGACCACCAGTTTGAAGTGCTTAATGTTGGTCAGCAAATCAAGAAATTTGAAAAGGATTTTAATAGTGCAAAAGAAGCGTTAGAAAATGCCGATTTGCTTATTTTCTCATATCCGGTTTACACTTTTATTGCACCTTGCCAGTTACATAGATTTATTGAACTTATGAAAGAACATAATGTAAATGTAAAGGGCAAATTCGCAACACAACTTTCAACATCAAAGCATTTCTACGACATTACCGCACATAAGTATATTGAAGATAATTGCTACGATTTAGGACTTAAATACATTCGTGGACTTTCAGCCGATATGGATGACTTGCTTACCGAAAAAGGTCAGAAAGAAGCACTTGATTTCTTTAACTACACTTGTTGGAGCGTAGAAAACGACTATTACGAAGCATTTCCTGAAAAAATGCCACAACCCAATAATATTCCTGCAACTGTGCCTGAATGTACAGAAGAAAAAACAGGGGATGTGGTAATCGTAACTGATTGCGAAGAAAACGACACTCAACTTTCAAATATGATTAATCGTTTCCGTGCAGTTTTGCCACTTAAAACAAGAGTTGTGAATATTCGCGAATATGCATTTAGTGGCGGATGTTTAGGTTGCTTTAATTGTGCAGTTTCAGGTAAATGTATCTATAAAGATGGGTTTGACGATTATCTTCGCAATAATATTCAGACTGCACAAGCTATTGTTTATGCCTTTACAATCAAAGACCACTCAATGGGTGCACGCTTTAAGATGTATGATGACCGTCAATTCTGTAATGGTCACCGTACAGTTACAATGGGAATGCCATTCGGCTACCTTGTAAGTGGTAGTTATAGCAAAGAAATGAATTTGCAGACAATTATTGAGGGCAGAGCACAGGTTGGTGGCAATTTCCTTGCAGGCGTTGCAACTGACGAAATAAACACAGATGGTGAAATCGATAAAATGGCAGAAAAGTTAGTTTTCGCCCTTAATAACAAATATGTACCACCACAGAATTTCTATGGCATTGGTGGAATGAAGATTTTCAGAGATTTAATCTGGCAGATGCAGGGTATGATGCGTGCCGACCATAAATTCTATAAAGAGCATAATCAATATGACTTCCCACAAAAGAAAAAGGGTAGAATGTTACTTATGTATCTTGTAGGTGCTATGCTTGCAAATGATAAAATCAAATCAAAAATGGGCAATAAAATGAATGAAGGTATGCTAATGCCATACACCAAACTTTTTGAAAAGTTAGAAAAAGAGAATAAATAATAAAAATGGCGGGAGTTAAACTCTCGCCATTAGTTTTGCTCTTATAAAATTTTTACCCCAAGTCCATCACCGAGTGTGCCACCATTTAAGATATATTCAACGCCTTTTTGTTGCATAATAGTATTCTGTGGCAACTTTTCTGTGCATCCGTAACTGCCTGTTTTCTTTTTGTTTTTAAGCATTTCTTTATTTTTGTATCTTACGCTAAAAAGCCAACGGTAAGCAGATGCAGGGTCTTCACGACTGCTAATAACATCCCAAAGAAGTGGGAATTTCAAAATGTTGCTACCCTCAGGCATAAACTCCTTATTAGCAGGGTAGAGTAGCCAACTATGACACATAAACTTGTTGTCAGGGTATTCAGGAAAATACTTTTTAGAAAACTCCTGTGCCATAATAAATGACTTTTCACAAGCCTCAAAATCTAATTTTTCTCCACGACAAATATGAACATTCCAGATTTTGTCGCCAAACTTGATTTCAACGCCATCTTTTTTATATGAATTTGGCATATAGTAAAACATTTTCTGGTATTGAAGTCTGCCAATTTTAAAAATGTTTAAATTCATATGGTGCATAATCCAGTTAAGCTCATTAAGACCTGTGCTGTGCAGATTGTCACGACAATCGTTGACCCATATTTTAATGTCATTCATAGTGTCAAAAAAGATTTCGTCGCTAATATCTTTTTTCGCGTATCTGTCTTTAACCTCAGGCAAAAAAACATAAACAAGGCAAAGTTTTGTAAAATCATCTTTTTTAAGGTGGATTTCCCAACGATTTTTATAGCAAGATTTAAGATAACGAGTAATCTTTTTCTCGTTGTTCTTTATGTAATCTTCAACCTTTTTCTGCAAATCTTCATCAGGATATATTTTCAAAAACAAATCCTTTGAACGAATATAATCAATCATAATTTTCTCCCAATTTTTAAGTTGAATTTATTTTATCACAAAATCTATAAAATGCAAATAAGTTTACATAACAATCCCATTTTTGCTTATTTCGTTGACACAAAAAAACAAATGTAATATAATTTATTTATCTAAATTTCAAGGGGAAAAGTTTATGAAAAAGAAAATCCTTAATTATTCAAAAATGCTTATAGCAATAGTGCTTGTGCTTACAATGTTAGCGTCTTGCACACCAAAAACACCTGATAATTCAGGTGGCAACTCAAATGAAATTGTAGTTGACAACACAAATGCAAATGTAGTTTCTGCTTATAATAAACAAGGTGCATATGCTCTTAATATTGATGCAGGTGACGAAATTCACGACATAAGTGATTTGCTTTTTGGTGTATTTTTTGAAGACATCAACTTTGCAGCAGATGGAGGTCTTTATGCCGAAATGGTAGCAAACCGCTCATTTGAATTTACTGCTATTGCACAAGATGATGAGCTTTATCGTTGGAATAGCGTGAATGGTGCAACAATCTCAGTTGAAAGTGATAAAAATCACTCTCTTAACGAAAATAACCCTAATTATCTTGTAATCAAGGGTAATGCTGATGGTAAATCAGGTATTGAAAATCGCGGTTTTCTTGATGGTATGAGCATTGTTGAAGGCAAAGACTATAAAGTATCTTTCTATGCAAAATCCCTTGAAAACTATAATGGTGAAATTACAGTAAATCTTGCAGTAGATGGCAAAGCTATTGCAACTACAACCTTTAACGGAGTAAATAGTGACTGGAATAAATTTACTGCAACTCTTACAGCAACACAGACTGCAAACAAGGGTGTAACAGTGCAGGTGCTTGTAGACAATAGCACAGTTTATTTTGATATGATTTCACTTTTTCCTGTAGATACATATAAAAACCGTGAAAATGGACTTCGTGCAGATATGTGCAAGCTTTTAGAAGATTTACAACCTAAATTTCTTCGTTTCCCAGGTGGTTGTGTAATTGAGGGTTATGACATTAACTCTGCATATAACTGGAAAGACTCAATTGGTGTAGGCAGTGATGGACTTCCACTGTATTTCAATGGTCAATATGGTGATGTTGCAACAAGAAGTCAGGGTGTAAGTCTTTGGACAAACCTCCAGATGACTGATGACCTTTTCCCAAGCTTTTTCTCTTATGGACTTGGTTTTTATGAATACTTCCAGCTTGCTGAAGATATAGGTGCAGTTGGTGTGCCAGTACTTAACTGTGGTCTTTATTGTCAGGCTCGTGGCAAAGGTCCTGTTGATATGGCAAGTGACGAGTTTAAACAGTATGTTCAAGATATGCTTGATTTAGTTGAATTCTGTCGTGGTGGCGTAAATACAACTTGGGGTAAAGTTCGTGCATCATTAGGTCATCCTGAACCATTTGAATTAAAATACATCTGTATCGGTAACGAAAACTGGGGTCAGGATTACTTTGTAAGATATTCTGCATTCCTTGAAGCGTTTAATAAGGCAAAAGCAGAAAATCCAACGCTTTATGAAGGTCTTGAACTTATTTATTCATCTGGTGTTGATGATGGTACAAGTGGTGCCGATTACCTTGCATCTTATGAGTATGCAAAAAATGAAATTAACAAAATGAACTCAACAAATGCTCTTGATTTTGCAGGTGCAACGGACCATCATTATTATAACGATCCACAATGGTTCTATGAAAACGCAGATTATTATGATGAAAAGAATTACTCAAGAGATGTTGTAACTATGACCGACACAAAATATGGCGGTGCAATAAATGTATTCCTTGGTGAATATGCATCTTGGAGCAACACGCTTAATTCTGCATTAAGTGAAGCCGCATATATGACAGGTCTTGAGCGTAATGGCGATATTGTTACAATGGCTGCTTATGCACCACTTTTCAGTAGCACAACTGCTCGTCATTGGTCACCTAATTTGATTTGGTTTAACAATAGTGGCTCAATGGGGTCAATTAACTATCATGTGCAGAAATTGTTCTCATTAAATCAAGGCTCTGCAGTGCTTAACCATACATTTGATGGTGCAAAGAAAGAACAAGAAAGTCTTAAAGGTGCAGTTGGTGTAGGCACTTGGTACACATCTGCAAAGTTTGATAATGTAGTTGTAAAAGACCTTGCAACAGGTGAAATTCTTGCAGAAGATACATTTAAACTCACATCAAAATCAAATTGGGATTTCGCAACTGATGGTAATTGGAAAATCAAGAAAGGTGCACTTACTAATACAACAACTGAAATGGCATATTCAAACACAGGTAGCGTAGCATATTTCGGTGATGCATCTTGGGAAAACTATAGTTTCACAGTTGAAGCTACAAAACTTGAGGGTGAAGAAGGATTTATTATTCCATTCGCAGTTAAAAATGCACAGAACAACTATTTCTGGAATATTGGCGGTTGGGGTAATACAATTTCAGCACTTCAAATGATTGAAAATGATGCGAAAACTGATAAGATTATCGGCACAGTTAAAGATTGTGTAATTGAAACAGGCAAAACATATAAAATTACTGTTGAAGTTTCAGGTCACAATGTAAAGGGCTATATTGATGGTGAACTTTATTTTGATTACAACTGTGGCTCTGAAGCAGAAGCAAATGCTTATACAGTAGTAAGTAACGACGACAATGGTGATATTATTATCAAACTTGTAAATGTTACAGAAAAAGCAAGCACAGTAGCAGTTAAAATTGATAATGCATTTGTGCTTGATGAGGCAGTTATAAATCAGGTAGCAGGTGATTCGCTTACAAACGATAATGTATTTGGTGCAGACGAAAATACACACATCACAATGAAAGAGTTTACTCTGAATGGATTCAGTGATGCATTTAATTACACAATGCCTGCATATTCAGTAACAAGTATCAGATTAAAAACAGCATAATAAATTTAATGGGACGCCAATTTCGGCGCCCCGTTTTTTTTGTAAAATTTGTTTCGAATTATCTATATTATTTTTCTTTCTTATTACTATATTATTTTTAGATACGGAAATAGGGAGTGGTCGATTTGGAAATAAGGAGTGGTCGGGTTGGAAATAGGGAGTGGTCGATACGGAAATAAGGAGTGGTGCAAATTGGAGTTTGTCTAACTGTTTTATATGCGTTTTCTCGGCTCCCTTGTCAGGGGAGCTGTCAACGAAGTTGACTGAGGGGTAGTCAAAAAACGTCTGTTAAAGCCTATCTCTCCCTCCGTCAACGCTAACGCGTTGCCACCTAATTCTCACCTGCCGGTTCGGTCGGTGCTTCTGCTTTGCAGAGGTGTCCACCGGACACCCGCACCTCGTCAGAGGGAGGCAAAACAACACCATTCAATGAACCCGACAAACTCCAATTTATCGATTTCTATAATCCAACAAAAAAGAGTACAGAGTATTAAACTCCGTACTCGTTATTTTTTCTCTAGTGTTACTACTACCAATGCAGGTGGATTGTTTATTCTTAATGGGAGAATACTGTCACCCAAACCGCGACTTACTACCATAGTTGCATCATTTGTTGCATAGAATAAGCCAGCATCAAATGTAGGAAAAAATCCTTGATGTGGTGCAATAACGCCACCAATAAAAGGTAATCTTATCTGCCCTCCATGAGCGTGACCTGAAAAAATTACATTCATTTCGTTTTCAACATACACCTCAAAAAGTTCAGGTCTATGAGATAACAAGATTTTGAAATAATCGTTATTGCAGTACTTTTCAAGTCGCTTGTTCATATATTCGGTACTATCATTAACCGCCTTATAAGCAGGGTCATCAACACCGATTAACTGAATTGCACTTCCGCCCTTTTCAATAATTACATCTTCATTATGTAAAACAATAACATTTTCATTTAGTGGTATATTATCAATTTCATTTTCAACTGAAACTCTTGCTTCGTGATTACCTGTAACATAATAAACAGGTGCAATTTTTGATGCATTGTTTACGAAATCACGGGCTATTTGCACGTTGGTTCTTCTTGAATCAACAATATCACCTGTAATTACAATTATATCGGGTGAAGCGTTTTTTATTGCAAAAAGCAAATCATTATTATTTTTGCCAAATTCCGCATTGTGCAAGTCCGAAACCTGAACTATTTTGTAGCCATGAAAATCGTTTGGCAGAGTTTCACATTTTATGAAAATTTTATTAATTTCAAAATGTTGATTTTGATAAATGCTATATCCAAGAAAAATTATTGTAATACAAAATAAGCATAGAACAAAAATTTTAGCCTTTTTTGATAACTTAAACTTTCGTTTCATATTATTTCTCCATTAATAATGCACCGCAGGTGCAAATCATGTGATTTATCACAATTCATGATGAAATCAATTCATGCAAACTTGTTTGCAATTCATTTAATAATGATTTGTTACGCATGAATTGGCTTACGCCATGATTTCTCGCTTCGCTCCATGATTTGAATTCTACGAATTCATTATTGAAGTATCTGCTTACCCAAGGCTTTTAAACTATCTTCACGAACTTTTTTGGTGTATTTGGTATCTTGGAGCACCCAGTCCCACTCAACTTTAAACCAGTCGATTTCTTGTGGTTTGCCACCATCCATCTCAATTTTCACTTGTTCAATAAGTTTTTCCCATCTCATTTTATAGAATGAGTTTATAAGGTCACCCATTTGTCTGTGAGCATAATCGTGAAGATTACCTTTATCTGCAAGTAAACGACAATACCAAGTTGTAATAAGTGCCTTTGCATTAATCATATAAAGCTCTTTTGTGAAATCGTCAAGCTTTTCTGTGTATTCACACACAGGCTCAATATATGAACTGAATGAGAAATCTTTACAGTTAAGAAGCACTCGGTCAAGCATGTCAGCAAGTTCCATCATCTTCTTACTGTAATCCATAAATGCGAAATAATCTTTTGATTTATATGTAGATGCACATTTTTTAGCAAGATGCGAAAGCTTGTTTGCAAGGGATTGCCTTAACAAATCAACTGCATCATAAACATAACACTCGTTGTGCTTGAATTTGTCATAATCTGCAAGAAACAGCTTAACAGCTTCGTCAAATTCGTCTTTTGAATATGGCAATTTTACAACACCACGCGCAGTAAGAAGCTTTGTTTCAGGGTCAAGTGGTCTACGACAAAACATACTCTCTGTTGCACCAAAGCTTAAAGCACCTGTGTCATTACCATAAGCAGTTTTAAGGAGTATTTCCATAGCTTTTGCTATGTTTTCATTCTCTTTGCCATAACGACGAATTGCATATTTCTTAACCCAGTCATTAATATTTTCAACATCTTCCCAAACACAAGAGAAGAATAAATCGGTAACAATAGGATTTACATTTACACTTTCAGCAGTAAGGGCAAGTCCCTTGAAATTTGGACGACTTGCAGTAGCATTAATATCTTTAAGTAGCGATGGCAAATCACCAAAAAGTCCGTGTCTGCCCCCAAAGTTATTAAGAAGCCCGAAAAGCACGTTACCGTATTTTGCCATTCGTGCCATATTGTTAGCGTTGTGATTAATTTTTTCTGCATTAAGGTCAAGCATAAGAATGTGCTTGTCACGATATTGCTTAACTGCTTTAGTGAAAAGGGGAGTAGGATTCATAGCCCAACATTGAACAACCCACATAGCATCTTTATCAAATGAGAGCATACTTTCCATTACATTACTAAAACTTTCTTTAGCACTTTTCTTGTTAAGTTTACCACCCTCATGGCAAACATCACCTGCATAGAAATGAGTAATATCACCAAAAACTTCTTTCTGACATTCATAGAAAAGCTTAGCATATTTAACATAATGCACACTGTCAGGGCTAACAATTAAAGGTCTTTCAATGCCTTTCCATTTGCCTTGCTCAATAACTGGCACTTCACGGTCTTTTTTCTGTATGTCGCGAGGTACAATGCCAGTGTATGCCTGTAAAACAACGTCCATTCCAAGCGCTTTCATTCTTCTGTGATTTTCACGAGCCATTTGGCATTTTTCATTGAAGAAATCATCATGGATTGGCCCACCAAGTGAGCAGATGTTGCTCATATAAAACCATGCATAATATGAAGGACCTACAAGAAAGTTTTTAATCTCACGATGGCGGTAGCCAAGCTTTGTTAAAAATCTTCTGTAAACCTCTTCCATACCAAGAATATCAAGCACTAAATTTACACCATTCATGGCCAAGAAATCTATTTCTTTCTGCCATTGTTCTTTTGTCCAGAATGCCATTGAATATGAATGTGTGCAATAGTTGTATGCATATCGGTATTTGCATTCTGTTTTTCGGTCTATTCTACCATTAACCTGTGGCAGATTGTGAGGTAAATCCACCTGATTACCAAAGCGTGAAATGTGGCAGTTGCAAATTTCTTTAAGATAACAGTTGAAAGCACTTGCAAGACCTATGCCACTGTTAGATGTGAGTAAGATTTTGCCACGAAGACTTGCAACTGAAAAATATTCTTCACGAAGTCTTCTGTCAAGACGCAAATCAAATTGTTCAACGTATTTTTCACCAATTGTTCTGCAAATAATACCCTTTACATCATCTATAATTTCATCATCAGAAATTGGCTGTGCAAACGGAGTGCTTTCAAAGTTTTCAGGTTCACGAAAAGCCACTTTTTTTGCAGGGAAAGAGCAGTCTTCACCAAGCACTTCAATATTGTTGATTGTAGGTCTTGCACCGCTGTAATATTTAATGAAAATACGAATAAATCTTGCAATTTTTGCTCCTTTGCCTTTTTTGTAGAAGTTAACACCATCAAGGCTTGAAAGAACAGTAAAATCAACATCAGTATTATCAGGAAAAACCACAATAACATCATGCACACTCATATTTTTAGGAAATGCTAAATCCAAAAAACAAGGGTATGTGTCGAAACTAAACATTGGTATTGAGTTTTTGTCAGCATCACCGCTGGCATTGAGAATTTCATAGCTTAAAAGTTCCAAATTTATCACCAAAGTAAAAAAATAATATCAATACATAAAATATAGCACAAAAAATACCAAAAGTCTATTGATAAAACATACTATTTTTGTAAGAAAACTAACAATTTTCAAAACTGTTAAAAAATTGTCATAAAACTATTGAAAATAGAAAAGTAATTTGATAAAATGTATAAGGTTAAGTGTGCCAATGGCACAACCATAAATTTGTTAATAATTTTTTGGAGGTATAAAAATGAGCAAAAAGTTTGTTTACCTTTTCAAAGAGGGTAACGCTACAATGCGTGAACTCCTCGGTG
>JAZLBG010000043.1:0-1143 GCA_045613585.1 Candidatus Fimenecus sp.
GACGCATAATGGTTGGTGCAATATCTCCATTGTCTATATATCTCATTTCCTGCATAATGTTGTAGTGATTCATACCGTCATCAGTATAAACATAATTTGGCATCAAACCATACTTGATAAATATTTTGAATAATTCAACCCAATTTGTTGTAACAAGTTCATCAGTATATTCACATTGATGTATTTCGAGAGTGTTTGCATCTGCCAACTTTATTGCAGTACGAGTTATTTCTTCTGATGTAAGTTTCATATCAATAATGAGTTGTTCAACTTGAAATAAATCAACATTTGGTTTGTTGCAAAGTTCAAACAGTCTATTTTCTCTGTCGGTCATTCTAATCACCTCATTTTCAGTTTATAATAAATTAACATAAAAAACAATGAAAATAATTATTTGACAGTCCGTTTTGATGTACAAATATATTAAATGCATAACGCATCTTATTTTCAGTTTTAATAGGAATAGGCTTTTAAGTTTTATTACAGATAAATTATCTGTGAGTTGTGTGAAAGCCTTGCTGACAAGGTTTCAATCACGTGTCGGTCTGCCTTCATTTCATTCCATAAAGGCAAATCTCTGTTTGAAATTAAAATTAAACTACGCTCATTACTGAGCTTCATTATTGCTTTGTAGAAGAGTAACAGCTCTTCTTCTGTTGGTGTTGTGTAAAACAACTCATCAATCACCACAAGGTCGCTCTCAACCAAGTAACGCCAAGGGTGTGACTTTTTACTTGAACATTTCACCAATTCTTCAAAGGTAACGTAAACAACCATTGTACCTTTCTGAATTGCATTAAGTGAAATGTCAACTGCAAGGCTTGTTTTCCCCTTGCAACATTTACCGATAATTAAAATATTCTGATGCTCGGTTTTGAAATCGAAATTCTTAATCCTATCAAGTTGCCACTGTAATCCCGACGATATGTAATTGTAATCATAGTGTCGGTCAGGTAGGCGACTTCTTTTTGTGTATTTCTTTGCTCTTGCTTTCAGTCGCATATCCATTTCCTGTTGCAACACATTTTGCAGATAATCAAGGTTAGAAACACGCTCATCTGTTAAATCAACCTCACCGTTGCCAAGATGAGTAAGACCCAATTCCTTTGCCATCATCATTACATCAAAAATCTCTGCCATTGA
>JAZLBG010000044.1:0-3536 GCA_045613585.1 Candidatus Fimenecus sp.
ATGTTTGAACGAATTAAAAAATTATTCATGAGAAAATGAATAAACAAAGTGGTTGTTGATACATTAAGGGAACAAAACCACCGTTTAAAAGAAAGAGTTGCAGAATTAGAAGAAGCAACCGAAAAGAAATTTTGTTCACACTGTAAAGAACGAAAACCAATTACAGCATTTAATAAAAATTGCAGTAAAAGGGATTGATTACAAAGCCAATGTAAAGAATGCCACAAAGCAATGGTGAGCAGAATACCAAAAAAAGAATTGCAAGAATGCAAGTTCACACCGTTTGATAAAGAATATTTTGGTTGACGTGTTGTTGTAAGTGAAAGATATTTCACATATGAAATTAATTGAGCGGTTTACGTATTAATCGATTCATTCAAGTTTAATTATTTATGCGAAAAATTTTGAAAAGATTTGGTAAAGTTAAAGATCGAACAGATGATAAAATACAACAACAAGAATAATTTACGAAAACCAAATTACGATTATTATTACAAATTAAAAGCACGATGTCAGAAAGAGCAGATATTACAAGAAGAAAAACAGCAATTAAATTTATTTCAAAACCAAGAATCAGAATGAACAGCCAATGTTCAATCGTAGATTATCGGAAAGAACATTGATGATGAAGATATTGAAAAGTAAGTTACAGTTGCTTTTACGATAGGGTGAAACATTGACGAAGTCGAGAAAAAGCAATCGAAAAACAAACAAGGAAATATTCCACATTCGTTTATAAACCAAAACAACACGCACAAACAAAAAGCGAAATAAAACCAGAATATACATGAATTGATATTACATACAGCGAAGAAGAAGCAAAAGTTTTTAAAGAATTCTTTGAAAAAATCATCAATGATCTTGAAAAGAAATACGAAACCATAGAAGAACCGCAAGAAGCGAATAAAATATTTGAAAAGATTGAAAAGGTGAAAGCAGATTATCAAATATTTTTACATCACAATTCATAACAAAATGAAAAATCCAATAGACAAAAAACTTTACATGAACCAAATGAAGCGAGATTTACAATTACAAAGGTTGAATAAAGAAAAAGACATGAAACAAGAAATTATGATATTAAAGAATGAAAATGCAGAACTGAAAAATGAGATCAGACAATTTGCAGATTGATTTCAATTACTTGCAAGGAAATTAAAAGAAGCAAACAAAAAATTGGAAAGATATGAGAAAACACAATCTTTTAAACCAGTAATGATGAAATAATGCATACATTATTCACAATATTATCAATGGTGCGAGCGGTGACATATATTGTCACATTAAAAGATACGAAATTAATTATTTCAATATTATTTCTTATTCTTTCACTTGCATATTAAGAAATTCGGAATTTCCGAAAATAGCAGAAAAAACGGGAATTCCGATTATTCCAAAATTTATATTTATTAATTATCAAACATGGAGTTTGTTGTTACATTACAAAGAGATCGCATGGACAAAAGATTAGAACCAAATTATAGCATAATGCAAAGAACATATACAGTAAAAAGCCACCAAGAATTATTCAGAGAAGTTATGGAATGGATTATTGAAGAAACAGATACAAAGACGATTGTTGATTTATTAAATATTACGCAAGTATTATAATCAGATTTATTTATTAACCTTTAAGGAAATGACAAAAGATAAAGTTAAAGAGCTTGAAGAAGAAAATAAGAAATTAAGAAAAACGGTTGTAATGCAAGAAATGGAATACAACCAATTATTGAAATCTTATAACAGACTTGCAAAAGAGCTTGAAGAAGCCAAAGCGAACAGATCACCATTTACCATTTTTAAAAAATAAGATTTTGCATTTTACAAGACAATGATTATTATATCTGTATGCATAAGTAATTATTGTTTTGTAGAACCTTTGAAATTTAATTCAAAGGTGTTTTCATTTATGCCAAAGAAAGCCAAAAAACCAAAGATTGATAAAAAAAAACTGAATGATGAAAATGTAGAGCTTGCAAAATTAATTGCGAAAAAAAGAGATCATTATACATGCCAGCATTGTTGAAAAACAATAAAGGAAACAGCAATACATGCAAGCCACATAATCAATGAAGCAAGAGATCATAGACTTGCAAGCGATCCATATAACATAAAAGCATTATGTTATAATTGCCACATTAATCGGCGACATAAAAGCCCGATTGAAGCAAGCCAACGGTTCAATGAAAAGCGACCATGAAGATATGATGAATTACAAGCAAAACATATCGAATACATGTGAAAGTGAAGCATTGATATAAACCGAATGATTGAAAGAAATCAAGAATTAAGAAATCTTTGTGCAAAAATGAAAATCGATATTGAAAAATTCAAGTATGGTAAAAATTTTAATTAAACAAGGAATTACAAAACAATGGATTGATTATGAATACCGTATATGTGAAGCAAGAGAAATCTTGCAAAAGATATATTGCATTTCATAAGAAACGAAAACCCAAAAGCAAAAGTTCTGTATGATATTTTCGGGGGGGGGGATCTATTACTTTTGAAGCTTTACAGCAGTGATTTGAAAAAGTATATTACGTTGATCTCGATAAATGAATGTGCAACTTAATGGAACAAATAAAAAAATGAATCCCCGAAGAACGAAATAATCGAGTATGAAGAAAAGAATTTGAAGAAATGAAAGATAAAGATGACGCATATTCGGTTGCAATGAGTTTATGTTTCAGTTTCGGAAATGAAAGATGATCGTATGCATATTCGGAGTTGTTAGAGCCACGAAAAAAAGCGTTACATTATGCAGTGGTGTTTGAAGATTATACATTATTGGAAGAAATCTGAATCACATGGAAATTGAAATGAAAAACAATCGAACAAAGAAGATTGGACATAAAGAATAAAACAGATTTCGGAACATTAAAACACCTTGCGGATCAATACAGCGAAACATGAATATACAGTTTGCAGACAATGCAAGCATTAGAAAATATACAAAGATTACAGCATATTGAAAGATTACAGCATATTGATGTGATTAACAGCAATTATAAAAATCTGAAAATCGAAACGCCAATTGAAGAAACTGTTATATATTGTGATCCACCATATCGTTGAACGTGAACATACAAAGTGCAACAATGAGCGTTTAATTATAAAGAATTGGACAAATGGTTCAGAGAATTACCATATCAAGCATATATGAGTGAAGAAAATCCACACAAAATAGCATTAACAATGGTAAAGTGAAGAACCATGCAATGATGAAACGGTGCAAAAGTGTTTGAAGTGCTTTATACAAATAAAGCAAAACAAGAACAGTTACAAATGCAAGCAAGTTTATTTTAAAATCAAAGCAAAATGCCAAAGCAAAAATACGATTGGAATAAAATCAAAATGGAATTCATGCTTTCTGAATATGATGAAGTGCAACCATTTTTGATATGAAAATTCGGCGAAAAATTAGCGAGTTCAAGCATGAAAAATAATTGTAAAAATTGGTGAAAGGAAAAACAAGAAATGAAAAAGAAAATATACATGGACGTATTAAAGAAAAAATGAAAAGAAGCGGTTGA
>JAZLBG010000045.1:0-1043 GCA_045613585.1 Candidatus Fimenecus sp.
TTACAGCAGAAGCAACTGGACCAAAACACTTAGATATTACTTTAACAAGAGCAAAATTTGAAGAATTAATTCAAGATTTAATTGATGCTACAAAGGGACCTGTTAACCAAGCATTAAAAGATGCTGGAATAACAGCAGATAAATTGCATAAAGTATTATTAGTTGGTGGATCTACAAGAGTACCAGCTGTACAAGAATTAGTAAAAAGAATTACTGGAAAAGAACCAGATAAAGGAATAAACCCAGATGAATGTGTTGCTATAGGTGCAGCTATTCAAGGTGGTGTTTTATCAGGAGATGTTAAAGACTTAGTATTATTAGATGTAACACCATTATCATTAGGTATTGAAACTTATGGTGGAGTATTTACAAAATTAATAGAAAGAAATACAACAATACCAACTAAAAAATCACAAGTATTCTCAACTGCAGCAGATGGTCAAACAAGTGTTGAAATCCATGTATTACAAGGTGAAAGAGAGATGGCTGCATACAATAAAACATTAGGTAGATTCCAATTAACAGGAATACCAGCAGCACCACGTGGAGTTCCACAAATTGAAGTAACATTTGATATAGATGCAAATGGTATAGTTCATGTATCTGCAAAAGATATGGCTACAGGAAATGAACAAAATGTTGCAATAACAGCAAGTTCAAATTTATCAGAAGCTGATATTGAAAAAGCTGTAAAAGATGCAGAAGCACATGCTAGTGAAGATAAAAAGAAAAAAGAAGAAATAGAAGTAAGAAATAATGCTGAAAGTTTAGTATACAACAGTGAAAAAACATTAAAAGAATTAGGAGATAAAGTAAGCGGAGAAGAAAAAGCAAAAGTAGAAAACGAAATTGCAAATACTAAAAAAGCATTAGAAGGAACAAACACAGAAACTATTAAACAAGCAACAGAAAAGTTAACAACAGCATTCTATGAAATTTCTGAAAAGCTATATAAACAAGCAGGAGCACAAGGCGCAGCAAATGCTGGAACAACTGAAGGAACATCAGATAATGGTGGTGAAAATCCAGAAGGAACAGTATAT
>JAZLBG010000046.1:0-7808 GCA_045613585.1 Candidatus Fimenecus sp.
CTTTTTAGCTCTTTACTTCTTTTTAACTCTTTAAAACGCTTAGCGTTTCTTTAACTCTTTTGTTATCCAAAAGAATTACTGTTTCTTGTATCTTCTGTCGAGTACTTTCATACCCTCAAAGAATCTACAGGGTTCCTTTTACTTATCTCGTCGTTGTTTAATTTTCAAGGTTCAGTTTTGTGCGTTTTAGGAGTTCGGCGTTTGACCTCTGTCCTTGGCGCTCGTATATATTAACAAAACGCAAGACAAAAGTCAACAACTTTTTTCAATTTTTTTGCGTGTTTCTATAAACTAATCCGCGTGTTTCGTGTTTGGTGTTTTTAATCAATAAAAAAGTGTTGTATTTAGTGATTTTTGTGTGCAATTTGACAGATAGGTGTAAATATGATATATTTTAAGTGGTGATGACATGAGACTTATAGTGGTTTTAGGAATTATTTTATTTAACTTTTTTACAACAGTTTGGTCGATTGTTAATTATAAGCAAGAAAAGAAATTGGGAATTAGACATAAATATGGAATTATTATATTGCAAGGTATAATATGGTTTATGATTTTAGTAATATTTATGTATTTCATGTTTTCTTTTTTAAGCGACCTTTATAATCCAATAATTTAAAAGAGCAGGTTCGTAATGAACTTGCTCTTTTTGTTTTCGGGCGGACACCGAGACCCGCCCCTACTGTATTTTCACTTTGAGATTCTTTGCTATGCTCAGAACGACAACTCCCTCAGTCAACTTCGTTGACAGCTCCCTCACGGAGGGAGCAATTGTCCCTGCACGATTTCGCGGGTCGTCGGGGACGCCGACCCCTACGATAAAAATGGCGGGAGCAATCCCCCGCCGTACAATAAATATTTAATTTTAAGATTATGGTAATTTATATTCAAAACCGATAGAGCGAATTGAAGAAATCATTGTATAAATCGCTTTTAACTGTTCAGGTGTTGCATTCATAATAGTTTCTCTTGATATTTCCATTGGCTCATAGCCTTTTTGGTTATAGAATTGACTAAAGTCATAATAATCATCTACTTTTTCAAGTTTTTCCATAAATGTGTCATGTTCTAAAAAAAATGATTTTTGCCCAAAAGCGGTCATGGTTTGTTCAAATTGATTTTCTTCTACACCTACTGTTAACCATTTATCTGTAACAACACCATCTATATAACATTTCATGGAAAGGGTTATTACGTACGCAGGAATGTTAGGGATGCTAGCATTATATCCAGCAAAATCAATTTGTGGCCAATAATTTGGATCAAAAGCATAAAAAGGACAGACAGTAATTTCATTTGAAGCGGTATTTGTGTTCCAAAAGCCAAATTGATATGTACTTATACTGTCAAATTTTGCTACTAAACTTTCTGCCATCTCTTGTGGTATATAATTATAAGTAATATCAGAATAATGGAGTCTCATAATATCTGTAGCAAGTTGGTCATAGGCGTTCAGTACATCTTGTGCAGTAAGTCCTGTTGCAGCAATTTCTTCTTCAGTTCTATGGTTGATTGTAGGTAATTCTTCATATCTTTCTCCATCGAAAATTCCAGTATCTGAATTGCCATCACCAAGTTTAGCTGGTTCTTTATTTGTAGGAATAATTGACTGCATAGTTTGTTGAAGCGAACCACAACCTGTCATAGACATAACAAGTGATAATATTAAAGTGAGTGTTGCAATCTGTTTTAATGTTTTTGCTAACTTTTTATTCATATTGCCCATCCTTTTAACTCACAAAGTTGAGTTTTGTTCTTTGGTTAAATATAGCATTTATAAATTGGTTTGTCAATAAATAGCAAGCGAGCGATAGTTTAATTTTAAGAATATTTGATTTATTCAGAATAGAAACGGACAGACGAGGACGTCTGTCTACGCGGAATTGAAATGGGTCGTCGTGGACGCCGACCCCTACGACATCTCATCCACCGCAAGCGGTCCTCATCCCATAAACTCGAGAGGCAAAAAACGGCGGGAGCAAGACCCCGCCCTACCATAATTATATTAAATTAGTGATGGTGGTGATGGTGATGATGTCCTGAATGGTGGTTTTCTTCTATATGACAATGTTTTTCGTGGCAATGGTCATCTTTATCTTCTAACTCGAGAGTTGCATGACCTATTCCATGCTCTTTTAATTCTTCACGGATTTTATCTTTAATTTTATGAGAGTTTTCTTCGACTACGATATGCATTGTAGCGTAATTATGAAAACCATCAATGCTCCAGATGTGAATATGGTGGACATCAATTACACCATCAATTTCTTTAATATGATTTTTAATTTCTTCTATACTTATATTATTAGGGATTTTTTCAAGAAACAAGTCAAGGACTTCTTTTAGGTTTTTAATGGCATTTATGAGTATGAAAACAGCTACGCCCATTGACATAAGCGGGTCGATAATTCTTATATCAGTAAAACTCATTATAATTGCACCAACAAGGACAACAATCCAGCCTAAAACATCTTCAAGCATATGAAGATTTACTGCCTTTTGGTTAAGTGAGTCACCATCTTTAGTAAAGTATGCTGCAAGGAAGTTTACAAGTGCACCTACAACTGCAAAAACAATCATACCATTATAATTGATTTCTACGGGGTTGATTATTCTTAAAATCGCATTGTAAATAACCATTACTGAGCCAAACAATAATATTAGAGTTGTAATTACGCTACCCATTACTGAAAAGCGTGCATAACCATAGGTATAAGTATTATCTGGTTGCTTTTTGCTTTTCTTTTCAAGGAAATATGAGATGCCTATACTTGTGGCGTCACCTAAATCATGAACTGCATCAGAAATAATGGCAACGCTACCTGTGAAAAATCCGCCTATTATTTCAAATATTGAAAATGACAAATTGAGTATAAATGCAATTAATATATTCTTTTCAGTTTTCATTTTTTCTCCTGTATAATTAATTTAAGGGCGATTCGTGAATCGCCCCTATATTTTTATTAAATATTAATCGAGGAAGTCACGGAGTTTTTTGCTACGGCTTGGGTGACGAAGCTTGCGAAGTGCTTTTGCTTCAATCTGACGAATACGCTCACGAGTAACATTAAACTCTTTACCAACTTCTTCAAGTGTTCTTGGATGACCATCTTCAAGACCAAAACGGAGTGAAAGAACTTTTTCTTCTCTTGGAGTGAGAGTTTTAAGAACTTCTGCAAGTTGTTCTTTAAGAAGTGAAATAGATGCTGCATCTGCTGGTGAAAGTGCTTCGTCATCAGGAATAAAGTCACCTAAGTGGCTATCTTCTTCTTCACCGATTGGTGTTTCAAGTGAAACAGGCTCCTGAGCAAGACGAAGAATTTCGCGAACTTTATCTGGTGCCATATCAAGTTCTTCAGCAATTTCTTCTGCTGATGGGTCATGACCGTTCTTATGAAGCAACTGACTGCTTGTCTTTTTAACCTTATTGATTGTTTCAACCATATGAACAGGAATACGGATTGTTCTTGCCTGGTCTGCAATAGCACGAGTGATAGCTTGTCTAATCCACCATGTTGCATAAGTTGAGAACTTAAAGCCCTTTGTATAGTCGAATTTTTCAACAGCTTTAATAAGACCTAAGTTACCTTCTTGAATCAAATCAAGGAACTGCATTCCACGACCAACATAGCGCTTTGCAATACTAACAACAAGACGAAGGTTTGCTTCAGCTAATCGTTGTTTTGCTTTTGGGTCGCCATCTGCAATACGGATTGAAAGTTCAATTTCTTCTTCACATGTAAGAAGAGGAACGCGACCAATTTCTTTAAGATAAACACGAACAGGGTCATCCATAGCAACTGCTTTGCTATCACCTAAACCACCGTCATCACTTTTTGCCATATCTGTTTCGTCAGTAATAGCATCCTGAGCCATATCGTCAAGGTCATCGATAAGCTCAATGTTATTAGTTTCAATAAGTTCGTAAAGTTTATCAAGCTCATCAATTTCAATATCGAGCTCTAAAATTGCGTTATCAATTTCTTGAGTTGTAAGTTTACCAACTGCTTTACCCTTTTCAACCAACGCTCTTATAGCGCTTTTTTTATCAATACTTTCCATTGTTTTTCTCCTTCACATCTTTTGTTTTAATCGTTATTACCTTTAAAAAAACTAAGAAACTCTTCATCGCTGATATTTTCAACAGCCACACCCTTAACATTTTTCTTATTTTTTTCGTTAATAATGATTTTTATGCAATCTTCACACTCTTCAAAAGTGTTTTTCAGAGTGTGTGAAATTGTTTGAATTTTTGCCACTGCACTGATTTCATCATCAGTTAAGTCACCTGCTAAAAATGAAATCTCAGCTGATTTGCCTTCAGAAAGTCTGTTTGTTACTGCCTTAAAAATTCGGCAATTAAAATCTGTAACCATATCTTGTGCAGATATTTTTTCTGTAACGCCCCTTAAAAACTCAGGATTTGCCATTAATAATGCAATAAGCATTTCTTCTGCTTTTGCTGCAGCATAATAAGTTTTTCTTTGAGGGTTAAGTTTATCAAGAATGTCACCTTGAGTCTGAATTTTTGTGAATTCTTTTTTACGTTCAATTGTTACATTTCTTTTTGCCTGACGCTTTGACTCGTTAACAATAACATCTTTTGAAACAGAAAGTTCATCAGCAAGACGAGATGCATAAATGTCAAGTTCAATTGCACCAACAGTTGCAAGAATTTTAACTGCAGCTTGCAAATATTGACGTTTACCATCGTCACTTGCTATATCATATTTGCTTCTTTCACGAAGTAAGGCAAATTCAATTTCATTAGCAGCACCATTAATTATGGCTTTCATTTTTTCTATACCATAATTTTTAATAATTTCATCTGGGTCTTTACCACCACTTAAGTGAAGCACTTTGATTTGTGCAGGTGTATTCTTAAATATACCTAATGCTCTTGTTGCAGCCTTCTGACCTGCTTCGTCAGCGTCATATGCAATCATAATTTCAGATGCATAACGGGAAAGAAGTTGAGCCTGCTCACTTGTAAGAGCTGTGCCAAGTCCTGCAACTGCATTTGTAAAACCTGCCTGATGGAGTGCAATAACGTCCATATAACCCTCACACAAAATCAAACTATCTTTACCGCTTTTTTTCGCAAGGTTTAATGCAAATACACCTTGGCTCTTTTTATACACCATTGTATCAGAAGTATTAAGATATTTCGGTTTCGAGTCATCCATAACACGTCCGCCAAATGCGATTACATTTCCTTTGACATCAATAATCGGGAATATTACACGATTACGGAAGTTATCATAGATATTATTCTCATTCTTTTGCGAACGTCTTGCAAGGTTTGCAAAAACAAGTTCATCTTTTGTATAGCCTTTTTCCAACAAATAATTAGTAAGAGCAAAGAAACTATCAGGAGCAAATCCTAAACCAAATTTACGAATTGTGTCGTCTGAAAGACCTCTATCTTTGAAATATTTATAACCTATTGCGCCATCTTTTGTACCAAGACAATTATGAAAAAACTTTGCAGCTTCACGATTAGCCTCAAGCATACGAAGACGACGCTTATTCATTGTGTTGTCATAAGAGTTTTCTTCAGGCATATTCATACCTGTTTTATCAGCAAGAAAACGAACAGCATCAATATAATCAAGGTTTTCAATATTCTTTATAAATGTAATTACATCGCCACCACTGCCACAACCAAAGCAATAGTATGATTGTGTATCAGGATAAACGGTAAACGACGCTGTTTTTTCACCATGAAATGGGCAAAGGCCTTTGCTTATACGCCCTGCTCTTTTCAAGTTTACATAAGAGGAAATTGTAGTTTCAATATCAGCACGACTGCGAAGCTCCATTAAAAAATCATCTGATAATGCCAACACTACCCCTCCTCTAAGCCTATATCTACCCAAGAATCAGGAATAAATATATTTTTATATACTGCTAACAGATAACGGTCACTCATACCCGCAATATAATCAGCAACGGCACGATGAACACCTTCGCTGTCAATTATATAATGGTATGCTTTTGGTATTCTGTCAGGATTATTTAGAAAATAATCGTAAAGACGAATTATAATTTCAATTGCTTTTGTTTCTTCACCTTTACACACAGGGTTTGTATAAACCTTATCAAACATAAAAGAATGCAATTCAAGAAAAGGTTGTTGAATGTCTGGTGAAAAAACTATATCATCAACACTATTTTCTACAACATTTAATACCATTGTATTGATTCTTGCAGATTTTTTAAATCCAAGTGCCTTTCTGATTTCAAGCGGTATATCTTCTTCACACATAACGCCTGCACGAACGGCATCGTCAATATCGTGATTTATATATGCAATTTTATCAGCAAGTTTTACAATTCTGCCTTCTAATGTATCTGCTTCTTTGCCTTTTGTGTGGCAAACAATACCATCACGAACTTCATATGTAAGGTTAAGGCCTTTACCAGCTTTTTCAAGTCTTTCAACTACTCTTAAACTCTGGTCGTAATGACGAAAACCACCTGGCACAACTTTATCAAGGGCACGCTCGCCGGCATGGCCAAAAGGAGTGTGACCTAAATCGTGACCAAGAGCCACCGCTTCAGTAAGGTCACCATTAAGAGAAAGTCCATTTGCAATAGTTCTTGCAATTTGTGAAACCTCAAGAGTATGGGTAAGACGAGTTCTATAATGGTCGCCTTCTGGTGACAAAAACACCTGCGTTTTATGTTTTAATCTACGGAATGAGTTTGAATGAATAATTCTGTCACGGTCACGCTGAAAATCAGTTCTTAAAGAACATTTTTCTTCTGGAACAACTCTACCTTTTGAATTTGCCGAAAGACAAGCTTTATCAGATAACACTGATTTTTCATTCTGTTCAATTTTTTCTCTTACAGTCATTTTTGACACCTCCATTTTCCCTTCTAATTATATATACGACAAAAATTTTAAAATCCCTTTATTTTTTCTTAAAAAATTTTAAAATTCGCAAAATTCTTCTGAAATAACGGAAGTAACTACCCTACCGTTACTTAAATCGATAATTTTTGCATTAATGTTCTCTTTATTTTCATCTTTTATTCTAAAAATCACTTTCACATTATCAGTAAATTGAGTATCGAGTATTACTGTTTCTTCTCGCAAAAGGAAATCGTTCAATTTGCCATAGAAGGTATAATCACACTCAACTGCTAAATCAAGACAATGTGCCATTGTGATAATTTTTGCACTATCAACACCAATTTTTGCACTGTGAGAATATGCACGGACAAGTCCGCCTCCACCTAAAAGGATGCCACCAAAATAACGGGTTACAACAACACAAACATCAACGAGATTTTCTTTTTCAAGAACATCAAGAACTGGCACCCCCGCTGTACCCTGTGGTTCACCATCATCAGAGTATCGTTTAACACCGCCATCACGAAGAATATATGCATACACATTGTGAGTTGCATCCCAATGCTTTGACTTAATTTCTGAAATAAAAGCATTAGCCTCTTCTACAGTTGTAACAGGCTTTGCATAACCAATAAAACGTGAACGCTTAACAATATATTCGTCACTATTAAATTCTTTTATAGTTCTATATTCATTAGGCATTATAAGTACACCTTCTTTTTTCTAGTTGATAAGTGTTGTAATTAAAAATTGAAAAGTAGTTAAACAAAAAACAAAAGGTGGTACAATAATGCACCACCGTAATGTCATTTAACTTATTTTGAGAGATTGTAACGCTTGTTAAATCTGTCAACACGTCCGCCTGTATCAACAAGCTTCTGTTTACCTGTGAAGAATGGGTGGCAATTTGAGCAGATATCAACTTTCAAATCATCTTTAGTTGAGC
>JAZLBG010000047.1:0-1199 GCA_045613585.1 Candidatus Fimenecus sp.
CATGTTGCCACATCTAAACCAAATTGCAGGCTCTGATTTTTAATACTATATCGGTTACCTTCTTGATCTTTGAAAGCAGCTTTAAATTTTCCAGCCAATTCCCCATGCAAAAGGTGAAGCTCCCTCCAAAAATCCCCTTCACTTTCACTTGCCTGCAAGTGTAATTCGTTAAAATAATCATTTACCACTAATTCAATCTGTCTCTTCATGCTGCTTATCAACCACACACACAAACTATTCATATCATTCAAAGTTGAACTATCTTTCATTATGATGAGCTATGAGGTTGATAGCAACTATAAAATAGGCCCTCACTAAGATAATTTAGTACATTACGAAGAAGATGAGTTTTGAGAAGGATAACATCTAGTTGAATAACTAAATGCACCATAGTGTTTTTGGTTTAATTCACCAAAAGAATACTATTTACCAATATGGTCCGATTGTTGATCACAAGTTAAGCAACAATCTACAACTATACTGCTTATGAAGTTCTAAGTGTTTTTAACTACGGAATTATACTCTCGAATGATCAGTATTTTCTGTAATTGAATAAATTTCATAAATCATCTTTTTTAAGAGCTTATACTGCTCCTATATCAAAACTTACGTTTTTTAAAATTATGCAACTTGCTGTTGTGCTTGTAATAATACATTCATGCGATCGACGGCTAATTTGCAGGCATTATAAATAAACGTCACCAGATGGAAATGGAGCTTGGCTTTTCTACCTGTTCGGTGACGGACATTATTTAATTGAAAATATTCTTTTAAGTAGGCATTCACGCGTTCAACGGCTGTACGTTCTTTGTATAATGTCTTCCATAATGCGGAGCCTTTTGCTGGGTACGTATACTTGCGAATATCCGTTTCACACTTGATTTTATAGACTTTTTGACATAGTGAATCTTCGCGTAATGGACACGTTGCACATTCTTTTGGACGTGTAAATTTCAAGCTTTTATACTTCTCGTCAAAGCTGTCATAACAGTAGCTATGTTCTCGTACACACGTTGGTCGGAAATGTTCATCAAAGCCTAAAAGTTCAGATTCATTGCGTTTCACATAAGGAATGACCGGTTTCATATCTTGATTGATAATTTGGCGATAAATCGCTTCATAGTCATATCCTGCATCAAAAATTGCGGTTGTAAATTGATTTGGCATAACTTCTCCTACCTTTTTTAATAGGGGAATCG
>JAZLBG010000048.1:0-49860 GCA_045613585.1 Candidatus Fimenecus sp.
ATACTGTGGTCAGCAACAACTTATATCAAGAAACTTTGAACAAGCTCTCAGAATCTGCCGTGGAAATACACAGACTAAAAAGGCAAATAAAAGATGCATATAAGGCTTTGTTTGAAATAAACGAAATAACCCTTGAAGCAAACGAAGACACTGCATTTCAAAAAATAGGTGAAATATTTTTAATATCTGACAACCTCATACAAAAGGAAGATGAATGATTATAGTGTATGCGATAGATGAGAACTATGTTGATTATGCGAAGGTATCGGCTAAATCGGTATTAAAATATAATCCTGATGCCACCATAATACTGGTATCAGAAAAGCCCCTTTCCATAGATGTTGAAGACAAAAATGTTATTATAAAACTTCCTCAGAATTTTCGCAACAGAGGTAAAGGAGACCGAATTACCAACACTGCATATCTTAAGCTCTTTCTCACCAAGCTAAAATATGACAAAATCATATATCTTGATGGGGATACTATATGTCAAGGTTCTCTTCAAGAGCTATGGGATATGGATATTGACTATATAGGTCTTACTGAATCCCATGCATACGGTATAAAGCAAGCAAAGGCATTGGGTCTGCAAAAATACGGTTTATCAGGTATGATGGTTATGAACCTCAAGAACCTACGTAAAATCCATTTCACACAGAAATGTCTTGTGGTTCAAGATATGCCTATTCCTGACGACCAATGGCAACACGATGAAACCTGTATTAACCTCGGTGTTAACCAATTGTTAACTTTTATAGACAAAAAATGGAACTACTGCAGGAACAGAACCTACATCAACCCAATACCCGAAGAGAAGGCTATTATACTTCATTATGTTGGTAAGCAGAAGGACGATATGTTAGACTGTCTGCCCTATGGCAAGCTCAAAGAGGTGCTTAAATATATTCAAGGTAAGACAGTTGCAATAGTGGGGAACGGAAGGACTATCTTTGATGGTCAATTTGGTCCAGAGATAGATAATCACGACATAGTTATACGCTTCAACAAGGGATTTACCTATTATCCAGCCAGCCAAGGTACACGCACAGATATACTTATCCTTGCCTGTCTCTTAAGAGATGATGAACGACAGGGTTATCACGCTAAGTATATAATCAACAGGTCAAGAAGCTATCGCAACCCAGCTCATTTTACAATATCCACGGCAGACAGAATGGCACTCAAAGAAAAGCTAGGTTCACAGCCTTCATCTGGGTTTATGGCAATAGACCTTTGTTTATTCGCCAGAGCTAAGCATATAGACCTTTATGGTTTTGCAGGTGTAGAAGCACCCACCTTCTATAATGACCCAAATTACCAAACCCAGCATGACTACAACAAAGAGCAAGAATATATCAGGGAATATTCAGAGCAAGGTTTGTTGGATATAAAAAAGTAATTACCACCTATAGGAGTACCTTTTCCATAGGTTGACGGGGTGGGTCTTGACATTTGTTTGAAAGTATGATATATATATACTTGCTTAAGTTAAGCAACGATTGCCAAGCTGGATGGGGGTTTAGAGTAACGGTACCGACCTCGTAGGTTCAATTCCTACCAATCAGAATAAGCCCTTCCCGCTAAAAAGCAGGTTGCAAACTGTGGGATTCCAAGTCCAGTGTTTCCCAGCGAATACGGAAGGGCATATTGGTTGCATATTCCGTTAAAGAGGCGGGAGGGACTGTAAATCCCTTGTCTTCGGACTCACTTGGAGCATTACCAAGGGCAACCACCATAAAGTGGGGTGGAGAAACAGTATCTCGTCTGTCTCATACGCAGAAGATTGAGGGTGCAATTCCCTCCCCCGCAACCAGTTTGATTATTCTACGGGATAATCAGGGGGCTATATGCCCCCATATTTTTTACTTGACATATATTCAAAAATATGCTATATAAACCACGACTAAAGCGATTTAGTCAAAGATAAATAGACAAATATACAAACAAGGAGAAACAACGATGTTTATTAAAATCTTTTGTGGCGATAGCCAAAAATACTTATTACTTCAATCAACCAACGTAACTTTGGATAAAACAACCCGATTTATTCATTCTGACTTATATCCAATTATGTGTGCATACATTGATGAAATGTCTTTGCCTGTGGGTGAAGTGCCGATAGGGGAAGAAGGTATTGAAAAGATAGAACACCTTTGCGATTCATTCACATCTATTGCACAAACAGCATATAATGACAAAAATGTTCTTGTGTCTGTTAATGCATTCATTTCAGATATGTTTTCAAATGTCCCTTATAGTTCTCTGTATCCAGTATTATCAGAGGAAGAGAAACATTATAAATACGAATGGAGCCAAAAGTGCTGTGATTCTGTAAAAGAACAACCATTGTCCGCTTACAACAAAAAACTTTCTGTCATTGAGGTGGATGGGAAAACATATATCACATCTGGGGCAATTTATATTATGAATGATGATGGAAAGACCATAGATAGAGTTTGACCAAATTTCCTTTCTGGTCATGGCAAGACAGGGTAGTTCCAGCTGCCCTGTTTTTTAAGTTTAAATATAGGCAAAAAATTAAACTTATTTATCAAATCATACTCCTAAGTTTAGGTTTTAATACTTAAATAGTTAACAAGTGGTTAACATTTGACAAGCACACTAAAAAGTTGTATAACCCAACCCAGATGTTATCCAATAACCTAATGGGTGTCATCCAGCTTGGGGTTGATAAATACAACTAATAACCAAGAGAAATTATGTAGAGCTCCTGCATAAGCCCATTGAAAGATAAAATCTACTGGATGAATGCCGATGCTAACCAATAGCACTTATGGAATAACCAGATAGTAAGGGCTCCATAAGGATACCAAACCGCCATTGTGCAACCTGTGTCCCAGAGACTTGCATAGTATTCATATACAAAGTAAGGGGTAAGACACTTAGGGGATAGAATGCTAAAACCAATACATCCCGTAGCACAGGACACTTAGGATATAGGGTATTACAACATGACCGGATACCCAGCTAATAGATATTAACTATTACCTAACCTACTTACTATTTCTATGTTCCCTATTCCCCATAGGGACTATTCTATCTTAAATCAACACCATTACCACTTAACCACCTTGCTACTATATGAACCAAAAATTACTGTATCGTGCTGTTTATCATAAAGACTGAAAATAAGCATGCTTTTTTTTAGAATTCGCAAGGTTGGCGGGGGGGGGATATACGCAAGCAGAGAACACGCAAGCAAGCATAAAAAAGCAGGCGCAAGCAATACACGAACACGAACAGAGGACAAAGCAAGACAGGCGAACAAGCAAGCCGGACAAAACAGCCAAAGCGGGCAATGCAACTTTTACGTGTACCCAAAAAAACGAATCTTGTATTGAGTGTGTCGCCCGATTCGTCCTTTCTTTGGGGGTTTAAAAAAGAATAATACAAAAACAAGCATTTTTTACACTTAAAAGTTGAGTATAAAGCATTGACAATACAAGAAAAGGTTGTATTTTTAGACAGAAACTTGACAAAAGCTAGATCGTTGCAATTTTTTTTATTTTTTTTGTTTTTTTCTCTTGACAAAATGCGTTTTATAGCTTACACTATAAGCAAGTCAAGCGGGTTGTTTGGCTGATAACAAAAAAACAAAGGACAAAACAAAATGAAAATAGTACAAAGAACAAAACAAGAAAACTTTAACAAGGACAATTTAGGCGGATTATTTTTGCTTGTGGGGGGAAAGGACTCTTGCGGGGATTATAAAATTATTGCAGATTCTTTTAATCCTTATGTTTTGGAAAAGTTTTGCAAGCGTTCTTTCAAGCGTTTAATGAAAGAAAGACAAGTTATTTTTTGCTAGTGAAGGGGGGAAAACATGAGAACAATTTTGTTTTTTGCGGTTGTGCTTTTTGTGTGTGCTTTTTACGGTTGTAAAAAGGCAAGTGATAAAATTTATAATGATTGCATGAGTGCAGGCGTTCAGAGTGAAGCACAATGCGAATTTGAGGCGTATTATAGATAAAAAGCCCATGGGGACGGGAAAAAGTCCCCTATACCATCCAAAAGCCAAAAGAAAAAGTTTGACTTTTTGACGGTATAAAGCCGGAACGGTGAAAGGGTTAGCCGTAGAAAATAACCCAAAAAGAAAGGACAAAACAATGACAAAAAATATTTATACAACCTTCAATATTGCGGCGCACTGGCTGGATGGCGGCTTGATTTTGTGCAATAACATTTGCGAAATTGACGAAACGGCGTGGGAAAATGTCCGCTTTGATTTAGAAGATGAAAACGGAAACCCAATTGAGATTTACCAGTATTTTTTGACTTCTTTGAGTGAATCGGATGTTGAATACCTAGAAAAAACTTTTGGCTTATTGTTCACCTATTCAAACAAACTTGATTGCTTTGTTTTGTGCGTTGACCACTGGGGGACAATGTGGGAAAGTGTGCCTTGTGAAGTTTTGGATGCAGAATGGGCAAAAATAAATAAAGATTTACTCATTACTGACGAAAATAAACATCCAAAATTCAAAAAAGTGCGTGAGTATTAAAAAATAAAGGATTTTTAGGGGGTAAAAATGAAAAAAATCAGCAAGGAATATATTCAAGCGGTGCAATTCGTGCAGGGGTGCGGGGGCGATATACAAAACGCCCTTGACCGCTTGGAAAGTCTTATTGACCAGTTTTTTATAGGGGGACAAAGACAAAAAGCCGAATATGTGGAAAGGTTGATTGTTATTATTAAAAAAGGACTATAAAAAGCCGAAACAGGCGCAAAAAAAGCGCTTGTCCGTGCAGGATGGCAACCTGTGCGCCGATGATGGCAAGCCGAACTATTAAACAAAGGACAAAAAACAAAATGAAAAAACAATTGACAAGAGAAGACAAGCTAAAAAAAGCCCTTGCCAAAGTACAAAAAAAGATTTTTGAACTTGAAAAAGAGCAAGAGCAAAAGAAAAACGAGCTTGAAAGATATGTAAAAAAGCATCGTTCACTAAAATTTGACGGGCTGGAAACTAGCGACACCCAAAAACTTCTTGCAATCTATGATTTATTGGATAAAAAATATCCTATTGACTGGCAAGGGGGTTTAAGGTGCGACAATAGGGGCATGGCGCTTCATTTTTGGCTTGATGATGACCCCGATTTTTTAATTATTCATCTTTCCAGTACTTCAAAAAATATCTGTTTTAGTGGCTCCACAAGCTGGATTTTGAAAGCTCCAACACTAGCCGAAAAAATAGAGAGTTTGCGGAGTATAAAAGCAGAAGTCAAAAAGATTTTGGAAAAATAAAGAGTTTTTGAAAGGAGTAAAACAATGAAAAAAGAACTAGAAAAAAAGAGTGTTATGAAAAAAGTTGATTGGCTTTTGTCTCATAACAAAAACTATACCAAAGAGCAATTGCATACTCTTGAGGAATTAAAAGAACAACTTGAGGGCGTTTGTCTTATGGCTGATAATCCCGGTGATTACATAGGACGTGGCACTTATGATGACGCTTCTGAACTGTTTTATGAAATAAATAGTGAATTGCAAGGAGAATAAAATGACTTATCAAGAAAATAAAGAAATTGCACGCCAAAAAGCTATTGATTGGCAACACGAAACAGCCAAAAAAGATGTCTTTTATTCTGAATTGATTGAACAAGCCGAATTTTTTCAAAAAATAGCGAAAAGATACGGTTTAATAAAAGAATTTAAAGAAAATGGGATTATTTAACGAAAGGAAAAAACAATGACCAAAACTACATTTGAAAAAGCAAAAGATTATATTGTAAAACATGGCGAACAAGACGCTTATAACTTCGCAACAAGCATTTTGTGCAGGTTGCAAGGGCACGGCTTTTGTATATGGCAAACATACACAAAAGACGACATTGAATGCAATTTAGGACGCAAGCCGACAGATGATGAAATGCAAGACCTTGCCGACTCTTTGCAATGCTTTGAAAATATAAGAAACGTATAAAGAAAGGGGTAAAAAATGACTTTAAAAGAAAAATTAAAGAAAGTCCGTGGCGATTTATCCAGCGCATACAATGACTTGTATGATTTGGCTAGCGAAAGGGACGATTACAGCGATATTATGGAGAAAATTAGTGATGCAATTGACTTTATCTATGAACTTGAACAGAAAGGGGGTAAAAATGAATAAATTTAAAAATGCGCTGGCAGATATTAAAACTGTTCGCAAAATGATTAAAGGTTTAACCTTTGATGATGCCCGTGTGGCTTTGTGTGGTTTTAATTGCTTTGATGGGATGTTCGACTATAACTTTGGTTGCATAACCGGAACAATTACAAACAAAAATGGTATGGCTAAAATGTCAAAAGAAACTTGCTTTGATGTTTATGACAAAACATTTTTGGAAACCGGACTTGTTGACCATTTAACAGAAGAAGAAATGAAAGGAGCATAAAATGACAATGTATTTTAATGTTGGAACCTGTGCTTATCCATTGGGAACAAGCAGAAAGTTTTTGAAAAATGAAATTGCCTATCAAGAAAAGAAAGGAACGACACCAAAACTTTTATTTTGTGAAGTTGGTGGAATTCGTAGGGAATTATCAAAAAAAGACTTCCTTGACACTGTTAAACAATATGAAACAAAATAAAGGGTTTTTGAAAGGAAAATCATATGTGGTACTATGAAACAAACAGAAAGAAAGTTGAACGCTTACCAAAAGAAAGAATAATCGGGGAAGTGTTTTCCGAAACACTTTCGGGGACAGCTATTCAAAAATTGAGCTGGCAAAAGAGACGAAGTGAAAACACTTGGGACTTGGTTGGCTTGTGTGTTGGTAAAGCCCATTGGGTTGTTATTAAAGTTTAAAGAAAGGATTTACTATGTATAGACCTGAAATAGAGGGGAAACGCATCAAAGATTATCACGACAGATTAAAAACAAAGGGGTTAAAGGACTGTCATATTTGGCTAACACCGCAGCAATGGGAAGTGGTTAAAGCAATTGCACAGTGTATCAGAAAAATAAAAGATTTGGACGATATTGTTGGGTTGGATGTATCACCGGACAACAAGGAGTTTAAAATCATAACTGATAAATCTGCTCGTAAAATGGTTCTAACAAACTATGACGATACAGATGACATTTAAACAAAAAACAACGCTGTACGGTGCCTTAAAATCATTTTTAGGGCTATCCTATGTGAAAAAATAAATAGAGAGGTTTTCAATATGCCTTATAAATCTGAACAAATTAAAATTGCTGGCTCAAAATATGACAGAAGAGTAAAACTAACAGAGCAAGACAGGGAAGACATCAAAAATCTAACTGGTATGTCTATACGTGGCATTGCTCGTATGTATGGTGTTGATAAACGCCTTATACAATTCATATTGTTTCCTGAACGACACAAAAAGAACTTGCTTGACCGGAAAAATCGGGGTGGCTCTATGCAGTACTACGACAAAGAAAGGAACAAGAAAGCAATAAAGGAAACAAGGAACTATAAACAATCACTTTATGTTGATGGTAAAATAAAATAGAGATATTTTGAAAGGAGAAAAAAATGAAGAAAGTTTATGTTTTAATTGAGGAAGACCCTTGCTTTTGTGAGTCTTGTCCTGATGTTGTTGGTGCTTTTGCTTCAAAAAAGAAGTGTATCCAATTTGCGAAGAGCTTGCCGCACTCTTCTAACTGGTACACAGTTAAAGAATATGATGCATCAACTGGTAAATATCTAAAAGACTATAGACCATATGATGAGGGTCATATTGTTGGAAGTGTTTTATAAAATAAAGAGATTTTAGGTATAAAACAGAGGGGTGTTTCCCCTCTTTTTTTGTTTTAACAAAACAAAACACAAAGTGTGGCTGGGGATTCGGATGTAGTCAAAAAAAGGAATATTTAATGGATATGCAATCTTCAGCAACGTGAAGCACTTGTTTGATAACCCCAAGCAACAAATAAATCATAACAGAAAATAAATACTTTGTCAAATGGGCAAAAAAATAGAGGGATTTTACTCCCTCTATCTTGTTGTTGCCTACTGAATTATGCCGTAAAACAAAAAAAATCTTATAGAAGTATTTTGTTAATTCCTGCTCGGCACAAGCATCCAATATTTAGACCCAACAACCAGCCTTCAAAGGATGCAGGAACTCTAATAACTTATTGGTCTATCCCAAACCACCTTATTGATTAGGTCTTGAATTGTTTCTCTGAAATACTTATCCTTTTTCAACATATCAATAACCGTATCAACATCTAATTGACTTTCAATATCTTCACGCACCTCAATTTCTTCATCATCACCAATATATTGAGCAACCTCAATGGAAGTGTCCCCATAATCTTCGTATTGATGTATTGTTTTAAATGTGTGGTCTCCACACTTTTCGTCAAACTCATGTGCAATTAAATCGTGAGCAGCATCACCCACAAAACTTTCCAATTCATTTAATGTAAATTCTTTTTCTGTCATTGTTTTATCCTTTGTTTTATGTTATGTCTCGGCTTCTTGCCTTAACTTGAACACATTATATCATACTTTGACACAAATGTCAAGAACTTTTTTTAAAAAAAATTAAATGGGGTAATATAATACCCCACCTATATAAATGTTGGCTGTTTATCCCACCAGTTTTGTTCTTCACCAAGATAGACATAGCGACCGTGGTATCCATCAGACATTTTGTTTGGTTCTTTAATTGTGCAGATATTATATCCTTTCTTACGCAACTCAAAGATACGGGCAGACAATCTTGTTATCATGCCAAGTCTCCAAAACGCTGTTGCACTTGTCAGACCATTTTTGTGTGTTTTTAAGTACTTTAGTACTCTTTGTTGTTGACTTTCTTTAGCCATTTTTTCCTCCCTTTCTTTTCCCTATGCTTAAGTAAAAGGGGGCAGGTCGTTCTTAAACATAGGGAGACTATAATTTGTGCCCGTGCCCCCCGCAGGCACAAAACTTATTTAAATGGAATTTCATCCTTGTTAAACTTACAAAGCTCAATGGTTTCCATCAGCTTGTTAGCATCTTCAGTGTATCCCATTTCATTTATCTTTTGTGCAAAAGAAGTGGCTTTCTTATATTCTTCTCCACCCTCTTCAAAAGTACCAAGACCTTTGATATAAACTATCATTGTCTGTACTTTCTCTTTAATCTGTTGAGCCTTTTCTTCTGCTGTCAACTCTTTCTTTACAACCTTAGGTTGTACTGGTTCTGTTTTACCGTGCGTATTAGTTGCATCTGCGTCCTTTGTATCATCAATACACAACAGACCATTTAATGCATACTTACGGGCGTAAGATGATGTTGCACCAGTAATCTGGCTATCGTCTTGACCCTTCTTTTCTCCTGCCTCTCTTGCAAATGCACTGTTGGACAAACTATTTACACCATCTGTAATAGTTGCTGTTGCCTTTACATAATAACGCTCACCAACCAAAACAATGTCATCACAAACAGTAAGTATTAACCCCTCACGAGCTAACAGAGGTTTTACAGCCTCCATAATACCTTCTGCACTTCTATATGAATAACCACCAAATTTATTGAACAAATCTTTTGGTGCTTTCAGTTCACTTTGAACCTTGGATAATTTCTTAATAAATTCTTGCATAACTTTCTCCTTTTCTATGTTATAAGGGACTATTCCCTCAAGAACAATCCCTTTATACCATATTCTAAAACAAATGTCAAGAACTTTTTTTATTATTTTTTAATTTTTAATGAATCAACCATATCTATAACCAAGTTAAAGCCCTCTCTTACCTTTACGGTAATAGGGTCAAACCCAGCCATAATTGCGTTGATGTATGACATTCTGTATCCCAACATATAAGCCAAGAGTTTATTGGATATACCTCTGGCACGCAGGGCTTCCCTGTACTTCAGCATATCATCAAGCTGTTCCTGACTTGGATACCTTCTTACCTTAACCATCTTTCTTCTCTTTCCAAAAACAATTACAATGACAGCGACCGTGTGCTTCTATATCTTGCTTACAAGTTTCACTTATACAATAACGCTTAGGATTATTTTGTTCACAAACACACTTAGTTAAAGGAATGTCTGCTCTTGCTCTAAATGCACAAATCTTTATTGCGTTTTCTGTTAACTGATAGCCATTAGCTTGTGCTAACTTCTTCAGCTCAATATAAATATCGTCTTCGTTCATTAGTTAAAATCCGGTATTGGGTCATTAAATGGGTTGTCGTCTTGTTTTGGCTTTGCTGGTTCATTGAAAGCCTTTGGAGTTAAGTCTCCAATTAAAACAACGTTCTTGTGCTTTACTCCGTCCTTTTCCCAGCTTTCCACAGTAATACGACCAGTAAAATCAAACTCACCAGTAGTATTAAGAATGTGCTCAAAACATTTGCAATTAACAAAATCATAAACGTTTTTACCATCTTTATCTTTCCCACACCATACCTTCATACCAAAACGTGTAATCGTTTTACCTGACGCAGTATGGCTTTCTTGTGGTTTATAAATATACCCACTCAGCTTAACTTCATTTACGCTTGGCATTTTTCTTCGCTTTCTTTTTTTTGACTGGACAAACGTGTCGTTCAATATAAACCACAGTTGCAGTTGTTTGAATTTTATCCAACTCACGCTTGAACTTCCAAGCCTTATACCAATCTTTAATTTTCTTAAACATAATTGCTCCTTTCATTTTAAGCGGGCAGTATTATATCATATTTTTTTAGATATGTCAAGGTATTTTTTTATATCTTTTATCGGAGTTAAATAATTTTCGTGTCTTTTTACAAACTGTTGACTAGAAGAAAGCGGTCTAATTATCCATCTTTCATCTGACCATTTATTGCATATAATTCCAACATAAACCTTTTTTCTTTTTTCATATAAAACAATGTCTCCTGTTTTCATAAACACCTCCTTAACAAATAACCATATAACACATTTTAAATATAATGTCAAGAAAAAGTTATCCACAAGTTATCCACAAGTTATCCACATTATTAACCATTTGTTAACTTTTTGTTTGGGGGAATAATATATAATAATTTATTTATTATATATAAAGGGGGTAAAAGATATGAGAGTAATATAATTTTCTTTTGCATACTTTTCTTTTATTCAAGAGAGAGAAAAGAAAACGCCCCAAATGGGGGATGGGGCGATAAAAGGGACAGAAAGTTTGCGAAAGGGACCCTTTTTATACTCTGGGGGTATGCGCAATTCAGAGTACACCTACATTATATTTATTTTTAAAAGAAAATCAAATCAGTCGTAGTGAACAGATGACCATATTAAATCTTGCTTGCGTATTTCTTCTAATCTTAAATTGATTTCGGTTTGGATAAACTCACACCATTCTTCATAATCCTCTCCCTCAATTCTTTGATACTCAGACAAGACCTGTTGGCGAACCATTTCTACAATGTTTCTTGGTTTTCTCTTCATATTCCCTCCTCTCCATACATACATTATAATGTTTTAATTTGACTTGTCAAGAAAAAAATTATATTATGTATATGGAGGTGTGCTATGATTACAATTTATGGTGAATTATATAGTTCCAAGAACTCAAAACGAATCGTAAAGTTTGGAAACAAAATGGCTCTTATTGCCAGCAAACAATATATGGCATCTGTAAAGCCCATAGAGCAACAACTGGTGTTGAATAGGGGTAAGTGGCTAAGAATGGCAGAAGGCTATGAGAAGCCACTTAAAGTCGTTTTTAAGATATATCGAAAAACACACAGGAAGTTTGACTATGTAAATATCATACAGGGTCTTCAAGACTTAATGGTTAAATGTGGTTGGCTACCAGACGACAATGCAGACGAAATTATACCAGTGTTCCAACCCTATGATGTGGATAAGAACGACCCACGTGTTGAAATTTTTATAAAATAGTTCTTGACATTTGTTTCAAAGTATGGTATAAAGGGATTGTTCTAAAAGCGAAAGGAGAACAAAATGAACTTATTACAAACAAAACAAAAGATGTTTGAAAAAAGCATCAGCGAATCATACCTTGCAGATTGTTGTGGGGTTAGCAAACTATATTTACACAATGCACTTAGGGGTACAATTCCTATGAACCCAACACTTGAAAAGAAAATAGAAGCAGTAATTGGAGTTATTGATTTAAGTAAAAACATCCAAGAAAAAAAGATTGAAAACAAAAGAGCAAAGGAACTTAAAGAACTTAGAGATAAGAAAAAAGAATTGGGTTGTTCTTTTTATGAAATTTCAAACTATTCTGTAAAAAAATATCAACCAACTTTTTTAAGTGAGGCTTTTAACGGTAAAAAGGGTTGTTCAAATGAGTTTATTGAAAATGTAAAACTTGCTTTAAATAAAATTGAAAAAGCCAGAAAAGAAACAACAATTAAAATAAATGAAATAAAATTTGAGGAACCACCAAAAGAAATATTCTCAACTGTTAAGATATTAAAACCAGAGGAAGATAAAAATATGCTGAAGGAAGTTCTGAATTGTTTAAGTTCTGAATATGGAGAATCTAAGCACAGTTTGGAATTTAGTAACAACAAATTTCATTATATTGTTGAGATTGATATTTCTAAAATTGATGAATAAATAGAGAGTGGTGCGGAAATGGTCAGGGGGAATGAGTCGGACGAACATTCTGCTGTTGGGCTTATAGACGTATAAGTTCTCTCCGTTAAATGACACAGGAAAACCACGTTAGGTGTCAGCCACAATTTCAAAGGAGGTAAAAACAAATGACAGAATCTTGTAGATTAGTAACAACAGAACAGTATAAAGAGTATCAGACGTTAAAAAAGAAACTGGATATTGCTGTAAAGACATTGGAATACTATGCAGATATAGATATGTATCGTTATTGTTATGTGGATGAAACGCCAGCAGCAGTAGCACTAAAAGAAATTGAGGAGGTCAAATGACTTGGGATGAATTAAAAGAGAAAGCAAAAGAGATGGGGTGTGAAATAAAATATGAAGGGCAAAACTCCGAACTAATTATTGTTCCCACAAACGATACAGGAGAACTTTGTTTTTATAAGAACGGAGATATAAAGGCTTTTGAGTATCCCGACAAAGTTGATTTATGTCGTAAAATGACACCAGATCAAATGCTTATGATTATGAGGGGGTTAGAATGAAACAGATAACGATTTATGATAAAGAGGTAAAGGATTTTGCAAACGCTTGCAAATACACAAAAGCCACAATGGATGGGGTTTATAAAGATTTAGAAAAGTTAAGAGAGGATTTGGTAGAACTTTACTATAAGAGCCTTTTCTGGTTGGACTATTTTAAAGCAGATGCACCTTATATGGGTTGGGAC
Source organism: Candidatus Fimenecus sp. (assembly GCA_045613585.1). Lineage (GTDB taxonomy): Bacteria > Bacillota > Clostridia > Oscillospirales > Acutalibacteraceae > Fimenecus. Next base: position 13,247 of record JAZLBG010000048.1, read on the forward strand.
CAAAACTCCGAAGAATACAAGAATATGGTTAATTTAACAAAGGATATAAAGACTATGTTCTTAAAAGCGTATGTGTTAACCGAAAAGGGTTTAGGAAATGATATTTTATTTAAGGAGGAACAATGACCAAAACAATAGAGATTACAGATAAAGATTTGGAAACACTTGACCGTATGCTTTCTGTTGCCAGCAAGAAACAAGTTATTAGGAACGCAAACTTTATGAATGTAAAGACTGGACAAGGTGTTAATGCTTGCTTTGAATACGAAGACTTTATGTTTGAAAAGTTTGGTATATTCTTAAAGGATAACCATCTTTCGGAAAAGAACAGGGCTATCTTAGAGAAAGCGATGAACAATGACTAAATCACTTACAGAGAAATACAGAAATAAAGAACTAAGCGGATGGCATTATGTCAAAACAAAAGATGGACATATATGCCACTGGTTGCTATTTACAGATTCAATAGAGTTTGAAAAAGATGTTGAAGAAGTCCTAGCACCTGTTCCTTCGTATGATGAGTATAAGGAACTTGTATTCAAAGCTAATATGCCAAAGAACCCAGTAGGCGATACTATTATGTGTTATGATACCGAAAGAGAAAGAGCTGTTGTAGAGAAGCTACAAGAACAGATTGAGGAAGCGAATGAAGCTTTGAAGTATTTTGCAGAAACAACTATTGGACACAAACAGAAAGATGGAACATATGGTATGTGGTTGTGTTCTGGTGAGGTTGCTTGGGATAATCCGTTAGAAAGAATCAAATCAAGAATTGATTATGTTTGCTATGACCCAAGACCAGCAGAAAAGTATCTTAAAAAGTGGGGTGTAAAATGACAGAAAAGCCAGATAAAGATGCTGAAATCAACCGCCTTAAAGAAGAAAAAGAAATACTGATTAAGGTGGTGCTAAGGCATAAGCCTGAAATGGAAGGCTGGATTAAAAAGAACTTTAGGAAAGGAAACACAAGATGATTAGTATATTACTTTCTTGTTATAAATCAAACTTTCATTATCTTCGGGAGCAACTTGATTCAATTATAAACCAAACAGAACAAGACTGGGAGTTGCTTGTTTATAATGATGGCACAGAAAACCTTTCAGATTGGATTTACCCATATCTTCTAACAAAAAAGGTTCATTACTATGACAAGGGACACAAAGGGTGTGTGGGTGCTTTTAACTTCTTGTTTAAGCAGGCTCAGGGGGAATATATATGTATATGCGACCACGATGATATTTGGGAACAAGATAAACTTGAAGTTGAAAAAACATATCTTGATACAAACAAAGATGTGGACTGCGTGTTTGGTTGGCTTAAATGGTTTGGAGAAAAAAACAAACTTGAATCTTTTTCACTACCAGACTATGCAATATCAAAAGAGCTGTACTTCTATCAGCCAATTAAAAACCCAACTGTAATGTTCAGAAAAGACAGGTTTGGTTTAAACGACTGCCCGTTTGATAAGGCAAGTGATTTTTGGTACTGGTCTAAATATAAAGACAGGCACTACCACCTTATTGAAAGGGTTCTCGTTAACTATCGTAGGCACGCAGATGAACTTACAAAAGACAAAACAGCATTTAGGGAAAACTCCGCAAAGGTTATTCAGGAAAGCCTTGCACAGCGTTTTGGGGAAAAACACAGACTTCATCTTGATGTATGCAAAATGTTAGACCCATACTCAAAGACACATAATCCACTTCTACTCAGTATAATGAGAACCCTTGTTTGACAACATAATAATAATTATGTATAATAATCTTTAACTTGGAGGTAATTATGCGTAAAGTTCTTATGATTTTAATGGCTATTCAACGTGCTGCTAAGGGTATCCATTACCATACGGGTGGTGCTCAATTTTATGGAGACCATTTGTTGGCAGACCGTATCTATGATGACTTAGATGACCTTATTGATGAAATTCAAGAAAACTATTTCTTGGGTAAAGAGGAAGATGCACCAGCACAAAAAGACTTACTCAAGGGTGCTGCTGAGTTGGTTCCTGACGAAACAGACGATATGAAACTTGCCTTTGCTGCTCTTGACCAATTGTTGCTTGATGGTATAAACACGCTTCAAACAATATCAGAACTCTCTGCATTAACAGCTGGAGATAACGACCTAATTGGTCGCATTTGCTCTGACCTTCAAAAAAAACATGGATTTGTTTGGCGTAGGTTAAAGTAATTATCTGTCTTTTATATTCATCAAATTAAAACATACCTTGCGTTGAGAAAACATCCTTTTCTTAAACTCAGGGTCTTTGCTAAACGAAGCGTACTTTTCAAACTTTAATCCCCACTTGGCTAAATGCTTTTGTGTTTCAATGGTGGGAATGTCTGCCTGTTTAGCTTGCGTTTCAATTTGTAAAAAGCCATCTAAGTCGGGTTGTTCTAACTTCTTCATCCTAGCTCTCCGAATTTCTTCCCACGTCAGCATCTTCTTTCTCCTCAGGATATGGATAACGTTGTTTTATTTCTTCAACCTTTGCAGTGCGTTCAGCTTGCAAATCTTTAATTTCCTGTTCAATTTCGGGCGTTTGTTCTTCATCACGCAAGCGATTTATATGAGCAGTAATACAATCCACTTCGGCTGCATAGGCTGTTTCCCTGTTTTGCCGACACTCCTCACACAACGCTTCATAATGTTCTTGGTCATAGTTTGGGTTAATTATCAATTCAGAACCATCCCAGATGTAATGGTCAAGGTCATTATAAACTTCTTCCGATACTTCCAAACAAGTCAATCCTTCTGCTTCTGCTGGACATTGACCTTTACCATTTATTTTGTTGTTTTGAATAAAAACGTAATACATCTTTCCTCCTAACTATTTGTACCAATCCTACGATAACCTAATACTCTTAAATTGTATGTTCCAGTGTTACTTGAATAGTAATAGACCGTTATTGTTCTTAAACTACCAACCATTACAATGGTGCTTCCACCTACTGAAACAGTACTTGAACTCCTTGTCTGCGTCCGATAAACACAAGTGTTTCTACTTAACGCATCGCCATAAACAGATATGGTTTGCTGGTTCCCAGATGTAGAACCTGTTGTACCTCTCACATCAACCAATACTTCATAGTTATAATTATCATTAGGTAGATAACTAGAAACGTCTAATACTAAAGTGTCTGTTGTTGGTGCACTACCACCATCAACCAAAGTAAGTGCATCATTTACCCATTGTCCGTCAAAATTCTTAACAGAAGCTACCATATTACTTCCATCTATATCGGCTTTCCCATTAAACAATTCTGCATTTAATCCAGCTGTCTGTTCTGTGGCTGTTTGTGAGAATTGTCCTACATAGAAGTAAAGATACATCTGTGTTGCAGGTGGTTGAACTGTTGTGCTATTGCCATAAATAGAATTTGAATCTGATGCATTAAACTTTAATCGTGGAACGTTTGCCCATTGCCCAGAAGCAAGTTTGTTCGAATTTCCGCTTATTGTTGTTGCTGTAAATGAACCGGTTGTTGAATATAAAATACTACCGCCAGAATATGTTGAAGCAGCAACAGATGCTTCACCAGTAATGTTAGGTAATCCGGGTGCAACATACTTTCCAACTGTATCTCTGTATCCAGTAAATCCAAACTTAGTACGAGGAAGTTTGAATCTTGTATTTGCAGTATCTAATACATAATACCAAGCAACGCCAGTAGCTGTATAAATAGATTCTAATGTAGTTAATTGTGTAGTATCAACAAGTTTATGCCCATCTTGTGCAAGGGCATAATAAATTGTGTATCCTGCAATCGTTTCTGATTGTGCGTGCGTTGCATTTGCCCAATCATTTACTAAATGATTATAAGCACTGACATACACTTCACCACTTTGCCAACTATATGTATCTGCTCTTAACCAAGACTGGTCTGTAAGTTCGTGGTCTATCCACTTAAAGTCAAATAAATCGTGAGCGTTATATATTGTATTTGTTGCTACACCAGAAACTAAATTTGTTCCTAAATATAATGACATTATGCTGTCCTTTCCCAAATGTTAACTACATATGCAGGTGGTTGAACAGTATTGCTATTACCATAAATAGAATTTGCAGAAGACAAGTCCATTTTTAATTGTCTTCCATAACTAGCGTTAGCACCACCCCAATACCCCTGACAGTTTATTCCTGTCGCTGTTACAGAGAATGGACCGTCATTTGTTCCAGCACTATTAACCGAACCAAACAAACCACTAATGTTAGGCAATCCAGCACTTATTGATGTCCCTGCACTATGGTTAGCGTCTGCACCCTGTAATACACGACCACTTGAAACAAGTGTCCAAGTTCCAAACAATAAACTCAATGGGCAGGTAGCCATAGTCCCAATATAAATGCTACCAACTGGGTATATAGCTTGCAATAGATTTAACCCTATATCTGTGTCATCTGTTACATTGTAAAGTGTATTTGCGTCCTTTGTGACTATATCATCGTACTGAGCCTTGGTCCCAGTCCACGTTTTGATGGCATTAGAAGCATTGTTTTGGTCTATAACACCAACCGTTTGAATCTCATTAGATGTGTTTTCCGTTATTGACTTGTCATCTATATTTACACCACTACCAGCATCAAGAGCAATCGTATCTCCACTTGATTGGTTTAATGTAAAGCTACCCTTTGTTACGCCACCCTGTGTAATCGTAATGGTTGAGTTATTTACGGTTGGAATCGTCAAAGAAACATTACCGTTCCCATCGGGCGAAGTATTATTGACACTTGTAACAGTACCAACATTTGAAGTATAACCATTTGGGTTGCTTGAATCATAAGGTGTATATCCTAGAGCCGTTGTTACATCAGATGACGTAATACCAGTAATATATCCAGCATTATTATTCAATTCACTTATGTTATCGTTTGGTTGTAATGCTGTGTCTGCTAAAGCACCCTGTGCAGCCGTTGCATAATTAGAAGCCTGTCCATCTACATAGTATTTAATGGCTTTTTGAGAGGAAACAACATCATCTGCCGAAGAGCTTCCACCTAGTGTATTATCCGTACTAATATTTAGAAACTTAGTCATATCGTTTCCTCTCGTTTATATTAGCCAATTACAACAGCAGTATAGGTATCAGCAGAAATATTGCTTGAACTGTTAATTTTAATTGTAATAGCCCCACTACCATAAGTTACATCACACATTACTTCGGCACCACCACTCGTTTCCCGAATTGTGCAAACACAATCAGGAGCCTTAGTATCTGAAATGGTCCAAGTACAAATACCACTTGAAGCCGTTAAAGCACCATTTGTATATGTTGATTTCTTTGCCATACCACTTGTGTATGTTGCCATCTTTAATGGTGTTACAAACTTCGTATCGTTCGTTCCTGTTGTGCATTCCACTTGGGTGGCAATTGCGGCGATACCAGCTGTGCTTTCTGTGGCTTGTCCTGGTGCGGATGATATTTCCACATAGGTGGTTCCACCCCAACGGAACGTTTTGTTTTGATATTCTCCAGCTGTTAAAACAACATAGATAATTCCAGTTTCAGGTGTTAAAGCAGAACCACCTTCAGTTTTTGACAACCAGCCTGAAGATAAAGGTGTTGAACCACTTACAATGTAGGCTTCAATAATATCGTCCACGTAGCTTGGCAATTGTGAAGAAGGGACTTTACCATCCCCATCCAAACTGGCTACACCGTTAGCCTGACCCTTAGATGAAACAGGAACATATGTGGCAGAAATATCTGGGATGTCGCTTGCTGCTAAATCTGCGCCACCTGTTACAAGTCCTTTTGAATCATAAGTAATTTTGCATTTTGTTGCACCAGTAATGGAAGCATTTGCAGTTACTTTGGTTGCAAGTTGCTTTGGATTAACAGCAAGTGTTTCGCTTGTTCCTGTTGTCGCTTCATTATCTGTCGCAATTTCAATAATACCCTTTTGTGAAGTACTTGCGTCATAAACTGCGATTTCATCACTTGCAAAGCTGGTTGTATTAATACCATTACCAGCAGTGTATGTTTTTCCTTGATTTGTTTCATCTACCCAAGAAGTGCCATCATAAATATACTTCTTGTGGTCTGATGTGTTAAAATATTCTTGACCAGCAACTGGTGAAGCAGGTGCAGAAGCCAAGTTTTGAATGACTGCATTTTGCAATTCATTCTGATTCATATTTAAATCTGTAAGAACCTTTTTGCTCATTTTTATTCTCCTTTAATTTAAGTAAGCCCGTCCCTTTGAAGCTCCAGTCATTGTAATTTGAACCGTATTTTTGTCGATATATTCAATTTCGGCAATAATCTCATTTTCTGAACTATCAACGACAGTAACAGACGGATATTTATTTAAATTATGCTGAACCGTCCATACAGCACTTGAAACCCCCTGTTCATGTACATATCCATGAGCAAGGATAGAAATATTATTAATCTGAGTTTGAAGGTCTGAATCAGCACCCTCCCTCTCTTCTTTTTCTGTATCAATTCTTTCGCCTAACGTATTTAATGAATCACTTAAACCAGTTATTGAGCTAATTGGATGACAATCCTCAGCATCTCTACCTTGTAACTGATTGTGTTGGCTAACCTGAACATTTATCTCAAAGTCAGCATTAATTTGTTGTTGATTTCCTATTTCAAAATCAGCAGATATTTCTTCTTGTGGCAAAAATTCAAAAACAGCATCAAGCTCTGCCATCCTACACCTTCCTTGGTTGTGTTTTAAAATTTATTGAACCACTACAAGTACGCTTGCGACCTTCAGAATCCCAAACAGCCAAATAAACAGTATTACAACACGAAAGCTGTGCTGTTTGAGCTTCATTTAAATTAACAACAAGAGGAAACTCTGGGTTTTCAAACTCTATTCTCACTGGACCACAGGCAAAAACAGCCTTGCTCACAACCAAAGGAGTGCCAGTTTCATTTTTGAGATTAATAGTTAAAAAGTTACCACCAAAGGCTCCGGTATTATCCCCACAGGTTAAATCAGACATTCTTATTCTCCTTTTGTAAAATAATACCAAAACAAAACAATTTTGTCAAATGAACCTAATATTTTTCATCATATTCAACAAGACAATTTATTAGGTCGGAATTTGTCTTTATGTGTTCCATACAAGTTATTGGTTGCCTATTTACAGGCTTTGCAGGACTTGCGCAAGAACTCAAGAATGCTAGGAGGCACAGGAGTAGTAGAATAATCACTATGTGCGTCATATAAGCGAGTAAGCTCAGAAATCCTTTTGGATAAATTCTTTTCATTTTCATTCCTTCTTTCAATTTCTTTTTCCAACGTAATCTTTTCCATTTTTATTCTGTCAAGCTCAAGTTTTGTACTATCCCACAAATGATAAAACAAAACACAACCACAGAGCAAAACACCAATAGCAATTAAAAGATATTTATTAAACATTATCCTATCCTCATAAAATATGCAAGCGTTTTTGCTCTTTCGCCAACATCTCTTGCCCATTTACTATCAAGCATTTCATTTGCGGCACCATCATAATCGCCCCTATCCAATGCCTGTATCATCTTTTTAAAACCACATAGACGTGGATAACCCAAATTAAAAACCATTTCAATTAAAATGTCTTTTCTGTTTTGGTTTAACTTTTTGTAGCAGTCGAGCTTTGAAGCCTCTTTTTCTGCCTTTTCAAGGTCATGTTTTAAAAGATACTCAGCTTCTTCATTAGACAAACCAACGTCATCTAGGTTACGACCATATCCAATTGTTAATTTTCCAGCTGTACAGCGGTATGGTTTAAGCCTGAGACCTTCGTGAACCTTTACCCTTCCAACCAAAGAATCTGTTATCATATTACACCACCACGTTTAAAAAGAACAACAAAAACATCATAGCACCGTTTAAATATTCAGCATATTCGGTGTTCCTCTCTTTACCAAGAGCCAGTTCACACAATGTGTACCCAATTGGGGCTGTAAAACCAGCCAACCAAAACCAATGGTGTGGCATTGTTATACTTGCAAATATAGCGGGAACCAAATAACCCAAGGTAAGTCCTATAAAATTACCAGCAAAATTATAGTATTTTCCTTTGCCAAATATTTTTTGTAACACCTTATCTATCCATTTACACTTACCTTTGTCTGGTGAAGTGTCATCAAGAACCCAATAGTCAGAGTGGGTATGAGAATTATAACGAATTGTCCAACCAACTGCCCAAGCAAAAAACAACCAGCTTTTTGTATCGTTTGGTAATGAACCACCAGCCCAATACATATAAAAACAAAGAATAGCCAAAAGAACAAGTTTATAAAACCTGTGAACTTTCCACTTTCCAATATAAACAGATGTTCCGAGCATTCGCCTAAACAAAGCCCCACAAAGCATAAAAAATAAAGCCCAATATGCCATATTATTTTTCTCCTTTCATATCCACACCAATCTCACTCTCAATTTTCTTTATTGTAAATTGAGTGAGAACCTTAAAAACACGATTTCCGGTAATACGATAGCAGTTTTCAAAAATAGAATAAAGCTCTATACCACATATAATTGAAGCACAAATCTTTGCAAGACCAATGTCCATTAGAGTTATCATATACATATCAATTGAGTGTGTTAAAACAATAGCCATACAATACATAACGAGCTTCTTAATTGTCTTTTGAAGTTTATGTGATGTTATTATTTTTCCCTCTTTTATGCTTGCTGATACACCTGTAATTGTATCACAGACGACAAAGATAAAGAACCACAGCATAAGAACCCATAATGGCTCAAGAAAACCAAGAGTACACGTAATGGAATAAGACCAAATTTTATGTCCATCTAAAATCTTTTCCATTATATCTCCTCTCTATACACTTTGACCAACATATCGTATGTAGGCATATCCAACCTGACCGGCGTTTGCATAGCTCAAATATTTGGCTGCACCACCACCACCATACGAACCATATCTACTTGTTGTGCTTCCTGCCGTTCCACTTGAACCCGTTAACCCAGAAGATTTGACGGTTGTTCCACCCCCAGTACCATTTGCACCAGGATAAGAAGCGTTTGCACCACCACCACCTTTTGCAACGTTTGAAGCAAAAGAAGTGTTTCCTCCATCGGTACCGTAGTGGGCACCTGCACCACCTGAACCAGCACCACCACCACCAATAACGACAGTATATGTTCCTGCGGTTATTCTTGTTGTACCATAAATATAACCAGCAGAACCACCATTATGTGCTGAACCAACAGATTGTGCAACACCATAGGCACCACCACCACCGCCGCCGACAAGCCTTATATAATAATAACCAGTAATTGGTATTCTTACTGTATATGTTCCTTTTGTGTGTTTTTCAAAGACAATGCCATTATTATTAAGAACTAACTTGTTTCCATAATATATTTGTGGTATAAGCTCTCCGTTGCCCTTTACGGCAAATTTGGCACTTTTCCACACACCATTCTTAATAATATTTATTGACATATTACTCCTCTATCAAATAAATCACGTTTGCAATTGGAGAAGCTGGCAATGCTTGCACAAATTGTATTCTATCAGAATCTAACTTTTTATTCAAATCTTCAGCTATTTGACCAACATCAACGGATGTTTCGTTTTCAATAACGTTTCCAACAAAGAAATAAAGATAGTTCCGACCAACATTCTGTGTTTCAATGGTTTGGTTCTCTCTAGGAAGTTTAAATTGTTTGTTGGTTGTATCCAATATATAATACCAGGATTTACCCGTTGCGTTATAAATGTTTAAAGCGGTTGCTTCTTGATTTGGCAAAACAATTTTATGACCATCTGTTGCCGGATAATATGTAATTGTGTATCCACTTACTGTTTCCGTTGTTGGTGTAACACCATCAATATCATCAACCAAGTGATTATAAGCACTAGTATAAACATCTCCATCTTGCCAGTTAAATGTATCAGCACGCAACCAACTTGTATCACCGATTAAATAATCAGACCAAGTGTTGCAGAACAAATATGGGGCACTAAATGATTTCATACTCCAATATGCACCTTCTGAAACAGCGTTATTTAAGTTGTTATCAGATTGAGATTCATAAATTACATAATCAGAGCCAGATTGAGATTTCACCCAATCACCTTTTGAATAAATAACATCTGCTCTCCAGTTCGGAATGCCCTGATGGAAGTTTGTTGAAGTATTTGTAATAACCCATTTCGTGGTATCTGTTACCAAATTACCTTGGTTGTTATCTATTAACGAAGCATACAAAATAAAGCTACCGTCACTTTGGATTGCTTTCACCAACGCACCTTTGTAATAAGTGGTGTTTGTATCCCACTCAGGAATACCATCTTGCATTAAATACGCAATTTGTCTTGAGAACAAATATTGAAGAGCCTGAAATTCTTCAAGAGGAGGTAACTTTTCAGCCGAATATGTTGCGTCATTCCAACCATTTGAATAGGCTGTTCTACTCTGAATAATATCTGGGTCTTGTGAATGCACAGGGTCGTTGGCTTGTAATGACCCAAATACACCATTGTTTGTAGCATCAACTGCAAACACTTTTTGTTGTTTTCTTGTAATTCTAGGCATATTTTATCTCCTATTCTCTTTCAACTTCTTCTACTTTATCATAGTTCAATGTTTCACCATCTTTTGTTGGATTATCATAATCTCTAAACCCTGTCTTATATACAGCGTATTGATTTTTGTAATCAACAAAACCAAAAAACCGAGCATTTTGAACAACAATTTTGTTGGCTTCCACACCAAGGGGTGTAGGCAAAGCCTTTTGTTGTATGGCAGCGGTAATAACGTTTTCAGAATCTGCAGGAACAAAAATGGTCATTTGCATATTTCCATCAGATGTTGCACGAACCTTTGTCCCAAAAAAGTTATATAAAGCGGTGTCAATATCATAGTGAGAAGACGTGCTTGTATTTGAAATTGCTTTAAATTTAATCAAAACACGAAACTCCGAATCCGTTAGAGAAACAATTTCGCCATTTTGATTATTATAAAACCTATTAACTCCAACATACTTTGCAAGTGTATCCAACGCTTTTCCCGTTGCAGTATCTATATCATAAGCATCTCTTACAGCAAACATCAAATCAATTGGGAACATCTTAGCCAACGCTTCAATTGTTGCTTTGGCTTTTGGTTTTCCCCAATATTGAATTATTAACAAGGAAGATAAGTATTTGCCATAATCAAATGTTGTCATGACGATTCTTCTCCATTTACTGTTATAGAAATGCCTGCTATGGCTAGTTTTGTTGCAACAATGGGAGCTACATACTCAACCCAGTTTGTTTCATCTGTCGAAATTAAAACCTCTGTAGCATAACCGTTTCCGCCATTTGCATCAATTGCTTCTTGAGCCAAAGTGGTTAAAGAGGACGTTTCTGCACCTTGACCAATTTTGAAAGATTCATTTGACAAAATATAGCTCTTTATTGCATTTTTATCAAAAACAGTACCGGAAACAGACGGAATAATGTTAAACTTAATATAAAGTTCTTGTTCTGTCGGTTCGTCCCATTTGGCTATAAACTGTTGCCCAGACACCGTAATAATCGTATATGTCTTTGAACCACGCATATTACAACCATATGACTTTTTACGATAAATAGCATCTGCAATATCACTATCCGAGCCACCCTCTACAACCAACCACATACAATGTGCCGGTGTACCATTTTCGTCTTCTTCTCCAGTAAAATTTTCATAAAGGGCTGCGTCAGTTACACCATCTAATTGTAAAACAGTAGCCAACAAACCATTTAAGTAACCACTAGAACCAATAGCAACAGACTGCCTACGTCTTATTTTCAAAGCATAGTCGCTTTCTTCGTTTTCTCCTTCGGTTGCGTCCACAGGGTTATTAACACTAACAACGCCCAAAACAATTGTTACGGGAATTGTAATTGTGTTTAAAGTTGTTTGAACGGCACCAATTTCTTTTGAACGGAACAAAACACGAGTAGTGCCAGCCTGCAAAGTCTGTGTTGAAATCAAAATAAACTGATTACCAGCACTATCTTGAATTGTATAACCAGTTGCATTAATATCGTTATAGTTTTCATCTAGACCCTGTAAAGTAACAGTTCTATCTGTTGTAATATCAATTGCTACGGTTGTAAATGTACCACCCTTTCGAAAAATATTATTAATCGCACAACGAGAATCCAAAATCTTCCCAGAACAATTGTCTGGGTCAAAAGAATTATAAATCTGCATCAAAAGCTCACGAACATCTGTCCCACCCTGTGCAAATATATTTAACAATTGACCATCTGGGCTTGATTGGTCAAGATTAGAATCAGAACCATAAATATATTTAAACGCCAAAACAAGCAACTCAAGAAGCTCTGTTGTTGTGGAAATTTGTAATCCGCTATCATTAAATGTATCACTCATATCTTTACCTCTATTGTTTCGCCATAAATGGTTTTAAATCTAATTGTACAGGTGTATTTTCTGTCTTCTATCTGGCTATCAAAATAAACAAGTTCTGTTATTTCTGGTTCGGCACGAATTATATCCCTTATTGATTCGTCAGCCATTTCTTTTGTTGACTTTGAACCAAGAACGTTTTTCCAGTCAACGCCATCTTCCATGGCAAAAAAGCAATCCTTATACCAAGAAAGCACCTTCATTTTAACAGTATAGGCTACACCAAGGGCATTATCAGCATAATCATTGATTCCCTTTCCAAATCTCCAATCCCAGTTGTTATCTACCGTTCTTGTCTTCATTGTATGCTCACCACTATACCATTTACCACAGTTACAGTTTTGTTGTCAACACTTCTAAAAGAACCAGTTGCAGCGGTTGTGGCTTCTAACGTTGGTGCACTTACCTTTATACCAGCTGTGATGTTCTCGGTTACATCCACGTTTGCCTTTGCCGTAACGTCCTTCTCAACCTCTAAAGTCTTTGATACCTTTGTGGCACCATTCAGGTTGATATTCTCGTTGTTGACATCAATCTGCTCTCCTATAACTATATCAGATTTTTCATTATATTTCAAATGAAGGTAGTCAGAATAATTCTGAATTGCGTTTGGTACAGCACTTAAACCAACCAAAGCTATTGGGTCTGATATATCGTGTTTTCTTGGAACTATTGATGCCTTAGCCTCTCCTGTTATCCACCAAGCATCTATCATATAATCACAAAACAGCAATAAACATTGGTCTCCAGCTTTAATTGGAAAGGTAATTTGAGAACCGCCACCATTTAAAACAACGACAGGAACTTTTGATAATAATGGATACTCAACTTCTTTTTTTAAATATAAGTTATAATTCTCATCCATTTTATGTAAAACCTTAACGGAAGCTGTTTGGTTTGTTTTGTCAAAAGATACAATTTCTCCAATTTTAATACAATGAATTGATGTCTTAATTGAGTTTGTAAGACGTTCCAATACCTGTGTTAATGATTTATCCTTGTTTATATCTCTCAAATATGTCATGTTGGAATCCCCTTAACAAAACTCGGAAATGCTTCTACGGCTTCTTGATATTTAGTTTTAAATCTTCCATAAATGTTCAAGCCAGTATATAGCTGTATTGTTGTTATACATTGACCAGAAGCAGCCAAACCCATTGCCCCACTATGAGAAACACCCCAAACTTTATATTGCCCGTCAAACTCCGGTGCTATTTTAGACGCTATTTCAAGTCCCTGACCAACCTTAATACGTGGTTCAAACATACATCTGACCTTTAATGTAACCTGTTCACGTTCTGGGACACCAATAAGTCCTGTCTCGTCATCTATAACCCTCACATCACCATCTATGCAAGTGTTTTCATCTATTGAGATAACCTTTTCATTATCAATAAATGCTTTTCCCTTCGTGTATGTTTGTAAAACGGACATTTCATTACCAATAAGTGCAACGGGTCTTGGTATCTGAATGGCTTCTGGCTGTATAAAAGACTTTTCGAGTTCAGTAACCTTTGAGAGAGCTTCTTTGGCTATTTCAGATGTATATTCTCCTTCTTTAACAGAAGAACTAATATATGAATCCAAAACATACATACCAGACTGTGCTTCAATTGTTGTTATTGTTTCTGTGTGCTCTTGTCTTGTTCGACACGTAACAATACGACCCTTATAAATTAAATCAAATTTACCATCCTGATATCCAGCTTCAAGGGTTACTTTTTGTATATTGTTAAAGTCAAAATAATCCAAAAATATATTTGCCCTTGTTTTTGGCTGAAGATTATAAATTTCAATGGTAGCACAACAGTCACCCATCATCGGCATACGTTGAACATTAAAACGTATTGTTATGGGGTCTTTTATTACAATAGACTTTCCCCTTGCTTCTCCGTTTTCTTTAATTGGAGTAATTGTTAAAATATATCTCCTGTTATATGCCATTTAAATACTCCGTCATTGCCATCTTTTCGTTACTGTTTAAAAACGTAAAAGAAGCATAGCCGCTTTCAAAGTCTTCCTGTCTATATGGGTCAACACCATCATCTGTGTTAATTTCAATCCCATAATCTATAATGTTGTGCCATTTATCTAACAAATTTGGATGGCAACAAACAAACATTCCATTAACAGAAAAACCATTATCATCCGAAATGTCCATTAGCCAACGTCTTTGTGTTGGCAAAAATCTTAACGTTACAGTTGTCTTTACACCAGAATCCAAGATGTAAGAGAACTCTTGATATGCATCACCATCTATAATAGTAACCTCTTGCATTATTTACCTCCAACACCACCAACAACCACAACCCTTTTTGTTTCATCATCAACAAAAATACTGCCAGGCTTACATTCGGTGTAATTTAATTTAACTCCTGTTGTAGTACCCTTGTTTTGTTTCGAAGCCTGTTGAGCAGATTTTCTTCCTTGAAATTTTTTCATATCAACACGAGACCTTTTTTCAATAACCGTTTTGAACTCTTTGAAAGAAATCTTTACTAAAGATTTATCAACTGTTCTGTCTGGTTGTGTAAATTCAATGCTTTGTATTACATAATTGCTCAATTTACCATATGGTGTTTTTATATCAATTGGAACTCTTCGTTGCCATAAAGCCATTAAATATTGGTAGCCTTTTTTTTGTTCGGTGCTCACATCATCTGCACTTAACAAGCTCCAAAACCTATTTGCAAAATTATCAAGGCTATCAACAACACCCATTATTTTAAGAGCCTTTGACTGTATTAAAGAAGCCGACTTTGAAACAGGTGGCAAAAAAGATACAACAGGATATAATTTTTGTTCAACTGCATCAATTATGCTGTTTTTTTCATCCTTTTTAAACCAAGTAAGCTCACCTATTTCACCAGATACAGTAAAAACTTTTGGCTTTAAAGCAATGTGCTCTTGATAAGCTATATTGTTTTCAACATAATTATCGGTAATGTCTGCAGTTAATGTCATTGTTTCATTACCATAAATATGAAGATGAAGGTCTTTAATTTCTTCATCTCTTGGTTCTATAAGCCAATCTTTTGCCCTATCAAATATATTATCTAAAGATGTTTGAGCCTTATCTGCCCAAGTTGTACCATAATCTTGTAATGATTTTAACCAAGATAAATCAGCCATTTAATTAACCTCCCGTAGCCTCAGCAGTTCTATATGCAGGATTTAATCTATGCCACCAAACATCATCAACAGCACGTGCTCCAGCATTGTTAACATATTGTGCTCCTTCTTCTGGTGAAGCCACTGTAACCTGATTATTTACTGTCGTATTTATATTGTTTGTGTTTTGAGAGCTTCCACCCATTATTAAATCTTTAGCCCAATCATATGCTTTTATTACATCTCCAAAAACATTCCCCAAAGGATTAAGAGAATGGCTCAAAGAATCCAAAAACGATGAAGATGTAGCTCTATATACCTTTGCACCAGTTGTATCTCCAGTTTTCCAATTCCAAAAACGCCTTAAATTTGATACAATTTCTCCAAGCAAATCAACAAGTTTTTTCAAAACCTCATTTAATTTTGAATCTATAAATATCTTTGCAAGTTCAACACGAAGCTCTTTCCACTCTCTATCCCACTCACGCAAAATCTTGTTTTCTTCTTCAAGTTTTGCTATTTCTTCTTTTGTTCTTGTAAAGAAATCGTTGGGAGACATCATTGGGTTGTTTTTAATAATGTCTTCTATAAGAGGTATGTATTCCTCACTTAAACCAGACTGGGATAATAAACTTCTTGCTAATCCTCTGTTCTTAAACCCACCAGACAATCCATAAACACTTTCTAATATTGTTTGAAGGTCTGTTTCACCACGACCAGTCGGCAAACGACCAATCATCTGCCAGAAACGTGGATTACCACCACCAAACCACATATCCCAATATTGTTTTTCAAGCCCAGCAGCATCCTTCATAATGTCTTCTGGTGTTAAATTTGTTGTATTTAATGAGGCAGCCATCATAGCCGAAAGACCTCTTGTATTTCTACCAGTAAATGCCATATAGTCACGATATGACATTGCAGTCTTTACGCCATCTCTTACTGTTTTCATAACAAGTTGAATAGCACCAACAATAGCTTTAACACCCAAAGATATAGCCATAACAATTGGATGAGAAATTCCAGCTAAGCTAGCCAAACCACCAGCTATTCCTCCAAAACTAAACCCAGCAATTCCCTTTAATATACTTAAAATTCCTCGTATATTATTAGGTTGACCAGATTGTATTCCCTTTTCTTTTAGTGTTAATTGACGTTCCCGACTTGTGGCATTCCTATCACGAATATCCATTGCTTTGGGCAAGAAAGCAGCACGAATAGCTTGTGCATAAGATTTAACCCTTATAGATTCCGTAATGGAATTATATCGTTCTTTTGCTTCTTTCCTTGTCGGTAAATACGCATTTTGAAATGCCTTGCTTATTTTTTCTGCTTGTTTTGCATATTCCTTCAGGTCTTTTATACCATCACGAACCATGCTCTGAAAAGCCTGTAATGACTTCTTAAAGTTATCAAGACCTTTTGTATCTACTTGGAACCCTAATTTAGCTACTAAGTCAGCGACTGTTGTCATTTAACCCTCTATGCGTTTCCTTATACTCTGCCTCAAACTTAATGTAGTTTAAAACAGATATTACACTCGTTACGGGAGCCTGACCTACTCTGTCTGGGTCTCCACCGAAATACCCTTGCTTTGCGACAGAACAGCAGATGAATCCAATTTCGTCCCTAATGTCTGTTTCAGGTTGCCTTTCAAGTTCACTGAATCTAACTGGATTCCTAACCTTGAAAGGGTTTTCTTGAAAAAAGGGTAGAGATTAACTTTCAGACAATTAAAGAAAATGTCATATAAGTCTTCTCTCGCCTTTACGTCATCAAATACCTCTGGCTTTATCGCAACATCATTGTATTGACTTCTTTTTAAACACTCAAACAAGCATTCAAAAACTTCTTCAGAAGAATCCAAAGCACAGATAATGGACAATAAATCTTGTTCCATTAGCTTTTCAATGTTCATTCCCTTGTCTAACAAGGCTTTCTGTATCTTTGATTTCAGCTTAAATGCTTCAATCAGGGAGCAAGGATTGATAACAATCCTCGCCCCGGTGTTTTCTGATTTATATTCCATAGCATACCCCTTTCGTTAATTAACCAAGAGTTCTATCAACAATGGCTTGCATTTGATAGACAGTTACTGCCTGGTCTGTTTCACCGTTCACGTTTTGTGTTGCATCATAAGGTGCACGGGTAAAGTGAACAGCACGCAAATAGCGTGTATCATATACCACGTTTCCTAAACCATCACCCAAACGCTTACTAAATGAGCCGTTACCAACAATAAACAAGGCTGAGTCAATTTCATAGGTCTTGTAGTATTGCATAATGAATTGGTCATCTTTTGACCCTTTCAACACACGCAATTCAACAGAACACTTTTTACCTTGTTCATCTTTAGCAATAATAATGTTGCCGTTCTTACCCACTACGGAGTTAGCAATGTTATTATCGGCTGTAATTTGGACAACGCTTCCATCTGCGAGGTCACTTAATACACGACCCCACAGAACAAAAGTATCATCACCAGTTAATCTGTATGTTTCTGCCATCTTTTATTCCTCCACTAAAATTAACAAATCGGCTTCGTGAATGGCACCAGAACGCTTACAAGCACATTGAATTAACGGAGCAACACGGCTCTCACGTTCGCTTTGTGATTGCAAAGCAATTGGAGTGCTGTAAATATACCATCCATTATCCTGAATGTTTTGCTTAAAGGTTTCTGGGTCTCCGAAGGTTTGTGCACTGTTCCATTTACCAGGAGCCAACACACCATTACGAACAAACTGCAAGCACACATTACCTTGTGCATCACGCAAAGCAGACATACCTGTTTCTGTTTGTGGGATTTTTGTTCCAGTTGTTTTCAAAACGTTGTACAAGGCGGCTTGAGAAGCAAACTTCAAAGCCAAGTTTTCATACACAACGTCAAAGTATCCATTTCCTTTACCACAGGCAACAGCTGGGTCTCCTTCAAAGGAAACATACATATCGGCACCTGCAGTCAAAGCATTAGTATATACGGTTTGAGTAATTCCTTCGTCAGGAGTTACATTCACCAACGTCTTCAGCTGCATTGTTTGTGAAGTCAAAGAACCCTCAAAGTTTGTTGAGAAAGCACGTCCAGCATAAGCAGCAGCCATGAGTTGAGCTTCTTGAACACCTTCTGTGTACAACACACAACGTGTTTGTTTTTGTTTGGCATTTTTAATCGTGGTAATAGCACCAGCCACATCGTTGACCGAAGAGAACGGAGCAACCCAAATCAAATCATTGCTGTTCACATAAGCAGATGTTGTAGCAACAACAGAATCTTCAATAGCCAAGTTTGAAATCACACCAGTAAAGCGGGCAAACTCTTTTGCACGGGTCATGGCTGCCACCAACGTTTCACCGCTTGAGTTTGTACCATCTGTGGTTTCACCACCAGCAACGTTCAAATATGTTGTGCCAGAAATATCTGTACCAACCGTACCACTTGACAACACAATTGTTGAATCTGTAGCACCAACCTTTTTAGAACCAAACACCAAAGAACCACCAAAGACCTCAACGGTGGCAACCTTCGTTGCATCCAAAATAACATTAGCAATGTCTTGAAGTGTAGCACAAGCAGAGAAATTCAAACCAGTAATTTCTGTTGCAACACCATCAACAGTCAATTTCAAAGAACCATTGGTAACCAAATTAAAGTCAGTAATTTCACCAACTGTACCAGTTGTGAACTTAGAACTCGTAGCAGATGTGGCGTTTTTCATTGGAATAACAGCCAAATATCCACGACCAGAATTGACGTTCATATTTTGGGCAAAAATATTGTTTGCCATTTTTGTTGTCAATGAATCTGTTCCGAAAGCACTGGCAACAGTAGAAGGGTCAATTGCGATGATAACAGGGTCAGAGACGTTGGGTGTTTCAGTGGTGAACAAAGCTAATTCGTTCACGTTCTTTACCCCGATACTTCTTTGAGTACCCTGAACGCTTACCCTAATAATATTGTTTATAGATAATTCGTTCATTTTTTTCTCCTTGTTTTTTTTACATTATAAACAATTATTTTTCATTTTGCAAATCAGCTATCGATTTGCAGGTTTTCCAGCTCCATTATATCAACACCTTGTTCACTCTCAGAGTGTATCTCAGCATTGAACGTGTCATAGTAAGAGCTGGACTTTTCTTTTACTTCGGAAATCATTGCATAAAAACGCAACGCAAACCGATTTATATCAGAGCCGCCAGCCAAGCCAGAAAGATTTACAAAGGATGAGGGCAGTTCAAATATCTTAAATTGTTTCTTGTCCTGCACACCTTTAGAATAGAATGAGTTCAAAGCCATTAAAAGTTCAGCCCTGCGAACACGTGCTTCTGTCGAACGACTAAATATATCCACCTGAACCTGAGCACGACCATAGGCTACTTGACGTTCTTTTAATGTATTTTTGTCAAAATAACTTTTTGAAGAAATGGGTTTAAAATCAACACAACCAACCACCACAAACAAATCTTCACTGTTTGGTGGTATTTTCCTGTTCTGAGACTGTATCCAAACGTGTTGCTGGTCTAATCCCATTTCTGTTCTAATAATGTCAACAACGTATTCTTCAACCTGCATTTGTCTGCCAATCCTTTATACAATGATATTCAATGTGTCCATAATCGCCATAGTCTTTCTTAGCCATAATCTTATATTCATGTCCACGATAAATGACCACATCGTTTGTTTTTAGTTGAACATCTTCTCTTGTATGGAACCAATACCAGTCCCAAGACCATTGACCCTCTTCCTTTACTTTAATTTCTTCAGGGTCTAATGGTTGAATAACACCATCAAAGTTAAAGAAAGATTTTTGGTTAATAACATTACCATACTCATCAACAATTTGAGTAACAACCTGTGCTTGAGAACCCTGAGACCACATATTGATACCCAATTGGGGTCTTGGCAGGGTTGCCTTTAAACTTGTAGGAGCCACATTTAAACGTCCTATCATTGAGCACCTCCAATAACAACTTTTGTTTTAATCGGGAAAGGATGATTATTGCTATCGTGCAAAGGTCTGTTGAAACCCTTAATATCAACGGTTCTTTCACTGTTATCCTTTATATCACCCCACTGTCTCATTTTTTCTTGTTGTTGCTCTGACATTATTTTGCCACAACCATCAAGCATATCTTTAATTGATTTTCTGCCAAAACCACCATAAGACATAAACTCAATAAAGTCTTTTAACTCTTTCATTCCAGTACGTTCTGGTGCATCAATAAACGGTCTTGGGGGAACAACAACACCCTCACCCTTGTGGGGTTCTTTATCATACACAGCAATGCCACCAAACTCGTTTAAATGAGCCATATATGATGTTCTGTTGTCTTCTCCAATTATACCAGATTCAACATATGAACCATTAAGCTCTTTTGAAGACTTAATCAGTTCATCCAACAAAGCATCTTTTATCTTGTTCTTAAACTCTAAATTTACGGCAAAGACCATCCAGCTACCACTCCCACATTTCCAACGAGTTTCGGGTACACCATATTCAGGTACTTCAAACCAAAACCATTTCTTGCATAAAAACCTAGTACTGGATTTTCCAAATAAACTTTCGGAATATAATATCCTTCTGAAACACTCCCAACCCGAACCTCTGTGGCTGGGAAACCAATTTGTCCATAGGCACCCGTTTGTGCCAAGGATAAATCATAAGACAAATAAAAAGCCACCAAATATAAAAACGCTGTTTCCGCAAAGCAATCCGAATCAAAAAGAGATTCGTTAAAAGAAACAATGGCTTCCTTAAATGCCCTTGTAATATCTGAATCTAAAACATAATTTGACATACTATCTTGTATAACTTCCCAAGATTTATCATCTGACACCATGGCGGTGTTATTGTTCACTAAAGACTGATAAAAGTTGGGAGCAGAATAAACTACGTCTCCTTTTGAGTATGTTTTAGTATAATCAACAACGGGAAGGTATGGGAAATTACGAGGGAACAAATCCTTAAAACTTGCTACCGTTACTTTAGAAACAATACTCATAATTTCCCTCCCTTACTTATTTAGAAGAACGTTTGCGTTTTGTTGTTTTCGCAACAACGACTTCTTCTTCTTTCTTTTCTGTTTCTTCGGCTTCCACCACTCTTGCTGGTGTTTCCACCACACGAGCTACCAAATCATCCAAAGAAACCAATTCATCAGGATAGCATTTCAATAAAGCACGAGCCACAGCTGCGTCTTTAATGTCAACCACTTCCTTGGGGGCAATTGAGCCCCCGTTGAAGCAGTACACACGCTTTCCTTCATTACGAATGCGCATATTTTACCTCCTCTTATGAGCTAGAAGCAATGTCCATGTACAAGATTTCTTGCGGACGAGCATCTAACACGCCAGTGTGTTGTCCGTAACCAACGTTACGAATTGTCCAACCGTCATAGGAATTAGGCACTGTCGTTGTGTAATCCACAGGGATTTCAAAACGAGCAACGTCTTCATCATAACGCATTAACACATAACGAGGAGCACTCAACTTGCCATCAGAGTTGGCAGGCATCAAGTAAGCCAAAGGCAAAATCTTGAAGTCAGCATTCATCGTTGTGGCTTTGAACACGTCTAACAAGTATTCCATCTTGCTCTTAATTGGGAAGGTGGTGCTTGTAGCAACAGCCAAACCATTGTAATCATCTGTAGGAATGTACAAACGATTTGGATAAGCTGTGTAATGGTTGTTTTGTTGATATGCATTCAACACGTTACCAGCGAAGGCTTGCAATTGAGCATCAGAGGCTTCACTTAAAGAAGCAGGCAACAATTGTGTGTTCACTGTAACATCAGACAAGTTCAACAAACCTTCCATTGTTCCGTCTTTGGAACCCAAGAAAGCAGTCTTCTGAATACCCAAATCCCAGTTGGTCTTACGGGCTTTTTCTTGTTGTGTCACATAGTCCCAAATGCCAGTACGGGCAGCTTTTTGCACATCAGCAATAGAGTATGCAATTTCTTTAGCCCACACACGAGCAGGAACACGAATGCCGTCCAAAGTGGCGTTGACAGAAGCCAAACGACCTTCGGTAGCTGTTTCAATGTAACCTTTTTCAAAATCACCACCGATTTGGAATGAACGGAACATCAACACATCATCAGCCCAAGCAGCTTCTGTTCCAACACGGACAGGAATATAATCAGCCACAGGGATTTGATAGAATTTCTGTTCTGCCACACCACGAATGATGGCGGTCAAGGTTGTCAATGGAACTTGATAACCTAATTGTTCAGACACAGCGTTTTCTAAACGTTGAGCTTTTGCGAATTCTTCATCGTTCTTGAAGAAAGAAGCGACTTCCATTTTTTCGCCTTTGCTATTTAAAATTGTTTCCATCTTTAATTCTCCTTACGTATTTGCAGCATAAGCTACGGGTTCACCAATTTTCACACGGATGAGTTGACCAGCAGCGGTGGCGGCTTCAAGAGCCAAACCAATGCTTGAGCCAGAACCAGCAACGGCACCGACTTTGACACCGGACAAGTCAACAATGTTAACTTTAACACCAGCACTCACAGCACCATTGGCTTCCATGTACATTACGTTGCCAGCCATGCTGATTTGGCACAATTTGCCAGCCGCATAGGAAGGACGAATGACGTTCCATTCCACAAATCCGGCAATGACATCACCCACGCCAGCTTTGGCGAAGTGTGGCAAGCCTTGAGTTGTGGCTACGATTTTAACAGGGTCTCCAGGAAGTAACGCTTCGGATTGGCTAGCATCCACAATACCAGAAATGGATTCTGTATTGGCGGGCAAAACACGCCGTCCCTTGATTTCTTCCGTAGGAGCAAATTTATTCATTTCAAATGTTGCTTTGGTTTCCATTTTATTTCTCCTTATTTAGTAGAACCATAACGCTGTTTTCCCAACGCCAGACCTCTAGCCATTGTTTCAACGGCAGAACCATCTTGCGATTTGGCTTTTGCGTTTTTTAACATTGAAAAAAAACCTTTTGAGTTTTCTTTTTTCTCTTCTGGCTTTTTTTCTTCTTCGCCTTCGTTTTTACCGCAGGCGTCTTCCTTTTTGTCGTCTTCAGCCGCATTTTCTTTGGCTTCTTCGGACCCTTCGGAACTCTTATCTTCAGCCTTTTCTTCGGAAGCGTTTTCTTTGGCTTCTTCTTTATTTTCTTCGGCTTCGGATTCATTTTCTTTTTTCGGCTCAGAGCATTCATTGTCTTTGCTGTTCTTGCCAGCATCGTCTTTGGAATACCCTAATTTTTCAGCCATTCCAATAATGGTACGGACTTTTTCTTCCAAACCACCACTGAAATCGCCTTCTGCTTTCGCAGAGAGAGCCGCAATTTCACGAATCAATTTACGATGGTCTTCATCTGCTGCATTCTTTTTGTCTTCTTCTGCTTTCGCTTCAATGGCGTTTTTAACCATTTCAGGAATAGCTTCGGACAAAGAGTTCTTCACAGTTGTTACCAAAGTATCAATTTCTTCTTGTGATAACATATTTTTCTCCTTGCTATTTTTAAGTTTAATAATTTCCTGCTTTCTGTCCTCATTGAATTTTCTAAATTCATCTTCGGTCATAATTACAGACTCCTCATACCGAGGATTAGGAACAATGGCTAAATGTTCATACACGCCGTTCTTGACTTCCTTTTGGTAGTCAATGTCGTGATAAACACCACCGTTCCCATATTCGGTCGGGGAGTAGCAATTACTCACAGCCCAACCCTTTTTGATAGCTTCGTGTCCTTCATCGCTTACTACAAGCATTTCTGTCCACCAAGCACCATCAAACTCATTATAAAAACTTCTTACGACATAGCCGTCAGCTTCTTCACGCAGTTTGTCCATATTAACACTATCAACGTGTCTCACATAAACAGGACAACCCTTAAAGCTCTTGTTCATCTTCTCTAATGCATCGTTTTTAACAAGGTATAACGTGTCCTTACCATTTTCTAGGTAATGGACAAGACCTTCTTTAATATGACGAGCATAGTATGTTTTAGGTAGTTGTTTTTCGTTTTTCAACATATTAAAACCCTTTTGTTGCAATAGAATACCAATTTTTTTCAATAATGTCAAATGAGTAGCCATTATACTTCTATGTATCTCGCCTTTCTCTTTCCCTTATACGGATATGTTTCTTCTGGTAATGGTTTCTTCTCACGGTCAGGGCGAGTGAACTTGTTTGATGTAACATCAACCTCCTTCACCTTTCCTTCTTCACTAGCTAATTGGCTCTTTTTGGGTTCTGCAGCGTATTGCAAACCATCTTTATTTTCGCCTTCAGATTTGCCACCACCAAAGAACCGACCAAAGAAACCCTTTCCTTTTTTGTCTTGGTCTAAGCCTATTTTATTGACACCCTGTGAACTGAACTGAGTGATTTGCTCTTGGGTGAACGAAACAGGCAACAAGTTGGCACTATTACAACCAACCATAAAGTCACCAGCACTAATCAAGCCATTCGCAAATGTTTGAATTAAGCGGTTAAATTGACTGTTCTTCATATTTTCCTCTTGTTCAGCAGACAAAATACGCAATGACTTAAATGCAATGTTGAGGTCATCAGGAACAAACCCAAACAATTTTTGACAGCATATTTCAAGAACCTGAACCACAATATATTTAACTTTGCTACGAATTTCAGACTCAATCATAGCGTTGTAGTTTTCAATATCATCTTCACCAGAGTTAAACCCAGCAGCACTTACACCGAACAATTTGGTCATCGGCATTTTAAGGTCTGCAGCAACACCCTGACGAATCTGTGTCAAAATATCACTCAAACCATTGAAGGATAATTGTTTCTGTTCATACTTATCGTTTGTATCCAATACCAACGCATTTAAGTAGTTCTTCAAAGAGTTGGACACACGCACACGTTCTTCAGCGGCGTGAGTACCATTTCTGGTCAACATAGCTGTGTTGAACCCATTGAGTTGGTACACGTCAATTTTAGCTTCGTCCAACAATTCAAAAATCAAGTCTTGGTTCTTCAAATATGAGTTAATAGAACGCACCACACGTTCCAATTCACTCATACCCCAACCACGCAGACGAGGACGGATAAATGAAGGGGGTTCTTTTCCTTTAATTGGGAACACACGACTTCTATGCAAATTCACACCATAATAAGTGAACTTTTTATCACTATCATCGTGCCACGGGTTCCAAATTTTATAATTATCCTTGTAGAGTTCCCACATATCTGCAGCAACAAACTCCAAGTCACTGTTTTTATCAATTGCAGAAACATCCAACGGCATAGATGGGTTTTGGTCTGTCATAACGATAATACCACCACCACCATATAAACGTGACCAAATCACACCCTGTTGAATTGTTTGAATAATCTGATTCTTTTCAAGGTAATTTTCCAACTCTTTCTTTTGAGTTGTGCTCAACTTTTCAGTTGTAATATCAAAACCCTTACTGAAAGCATCTGATACTGGTTGTTCCACCAAAGTCTGAACGATACCATATTCGGCATACGCTTCAGACAAAACTGTGCGGTAGTTTGAGATTAAGTTCCACCTTGTGTTAATAAAGATGGTATCCAACCGAGAGTTTTGTGGAGTAAATGGATTAAATGGGGCTAGTCCCCATGACTGAATAGACCCAGCGAAATCTGCCAAACTATTCTTTTTCTTATTCGTTTTTGTTTGTGCCATCTTGACCTCAAATAAAAATTGAACTTATACTGCTAGCCCCAAACGCTATCTCAACGGCATCACACAACGTATCAATTTTATCATCGTGTTTATGTGTTAAGTCAGCCTTGAAGGCAGCGGCTTCAGCTAACAATACATTACTTATATCACATTTTTCATCTTTTGGCAAATAGACCCACCCATTTGCAATATAGGGTATAGTTGTCATAGCCCTAGAAAACTTATCCATAGACACCCACATACCCTTATCATTCTTATATCTATTACGCATAATTGGCAATAAAGGTAGGGGGTAAGTCTTTACTAATTCTTGAATTACACCAATTCCTGAACCTTTTTCTTCAATGTAGAATGCATAGGGTTGTACAGCCCGTTTATCATTACAACATTTTTCCCAAAATAATTTTACTTGCTGTTTGAGTTCGTGAGCATCAAACTTTCCCCATAACATATCCAAAAGGTGAAGTTTGTTATCCACGGTCTTTCCCCACCAAGAGAAAACTGTATAGTCATTATGCTCTGCTTTCTTCTGTGCAGTATCTGATGTGATGAAAGAACATTGATATTCATAGAACTGCTCTGGGTTGTAATACTTGAACCACTCTGTTTTGAACACAGAACCACCGACAACGATAGGCTCTTGCTGATACTGACCATAATAAACAAACGGGGATAGCTTTTTGAGCTTCAACAGGTCTTTTGCTGAAAACTTTTCTTCCCACAGAGCCTCCCCTGTTTCTTCGTTTAGGGCTGGTATCTTGATAATGTCCCAGTCTTCTTTTTCGTTTTCAATGATGTAACCTGCAAGGTCTTCAAGAGCCAACCTCTGCATAATCAGAATAAACGGTGTCCTGGCTTGGTTGTTAGCACGGGACTTTAACGTATTCAAATAATAGTCCACACTGTTCTGCATTTCAGCCTGTGATTTAACGTTAGACGCTTTAAGTGGGTCATCTATTAAGCAGTTTGAAACTAAAAGCCCTTGACTTTTACCTACAACTATGTTATGATTATCCCGAACAGATAAACAAAAGGAGTTTTTATTATGTCTGATTTTATGAATGAAGAGTGGAGAACAATACCCGGAACTGGGCATTACTCCGTTTCCAACTTTGGAAGATTGAGAAGTGAACCACACGAGATTTTTAACAAAGGTTGTAATTCTATGATGAAAGTTAAAGGAAAAATCCTTAAACTTACAAAATCCAAAAAGGGCTATTTTTACACAACTGCCTATATTAACGGAAAATGGAAAAACATTTTTGCTCATAGTGCCGTTCTTCTTGCGTTTGTTGGACCAAGACCAAACGGAATGGAAGTGAGGCACATTAACAGCAACCCACTTGATAATAGACTTGAAAACCTTGCCTATGGAACCAAATCTGAAAATATGAAAGATGCCGTTAAACTTGGAACTCTTGTTTTTTCTAGAACAAAGCTCTCCAAAGAAGATGTCATTTCCATTGGAAGAGACAAACGAACCATTACTGAGATTTCCAGAGCCTACGGTATTTGTGATGCCACCGTTATTAACATTAAAAAGGGAAAATCTTTTAAAGGGTTTACGGATGGCATTTATTACAAACCACAAAAAAGAAGAGAGCTTACAAAAGACGAAATGAATTTTATTCTTGATAGAAATAACACAAGAAAAGAAGTTATGTCTAGAATTGGAATTACATTTCAACAAGTCAAAAGAATTAGACGTACTAAGAAGAATGTCGTTTTTTGTTAAATATTGTGCTTCTACATAACCTCTATTCTCTGTCCAAACCTTATGGTCTGGTGTACATTGAATACAAGAACCATTAGATAGACCAATTTTAAGTATATCACTTTCACCATTCTTAACATAATGGTCTATCTTTTTGTATTCAAATATTTTCTTTTGGAAGTTGTAACTTAAAACATCCACATCCATTTTTTTATTGACGATTTCACCTATTTTAATTTTACCTTGTTTTGTCCAAACAATTTCATTGTATGGGAAACAACATCCTCCGTAATCATCCCCACTAATTCCGCAGCCAAACCCTGTCAGACTTCCTCCGAGGGGTGCAGCACGAAATCCACCACCCTGTTCGGTTGCCCAGTAATCAGCACCGATTTTAGCCTTGTTGAGCTTAATTCCGGTGAACTTAACAAACGCTTCACTGGTAACTATTTCACGAATATCCTTTGAAAATGACGTTGCCAGTTCATCTGAATAGGACGTATAAATGCAGTTGCTTGCAGAATTAAGCATATAAGACCAAGCACAGAAATACTTCATAATTGAGGATTTTCCAAACCGTGGGGGTAAGTTAATCATTAGGTTACGCTTCTTGTTCCTTCCGAAGGCAATATCCTCTAGCTTGTGAATAATCTCCATATGGAAAGGTTTGAAGATAAACTCTTGGTGGTAAATATACCAATGAAAGAACCGAATAAATTGCTCAAAGGACGACCCAAGTATGTGCAAAGCACTCATAGGGGCATCAAGAAAGCGTTCCACGATTTTTTCGTTCATTTAATCTCCTTGAACTCAACGGGTATAGCCCTATCCTTCCCACGCAACAAATCGTTCAACTCTTTGAGCTTCTTCTGGTCAACAGAGATTTCGTGGGTTACAATGTTCTGAACTTGAGCCTTTGAACCATAAACTTGTGGGAACAGCTTTTCAATGAGCCACTTAATGTTGGAACAAACCGAAGAGTAGATAGCCACATCAATGGTTCCCTTTTCCACCTGCTTAGCTAGCTTTTCAAGACGTGCAACTTGACTTTCGCAGTACACCTCACGTGCTTCATTAAGTTGTTGAGCCCAGTCTCCGTTCTTACGACAACCATCAAAGAATTGGTGGGGAACTATCCTTTTGTTCACACAGGCTTGATATGGGTTCACACCAGACTTAATTTCCTTTATAATACGCTTAAACGACTTATCGTTCAACTCTTCTATATCAAATGGTAATGGGTCTCCATCTTCATCATACTTGCGTTCCTTACCAGAAGCACTAACTTCCGACACCATTTTAACTGTTTTCTTTTCCTCTTCCTCTGTGGGTGCAACGCCTTCTGGGTTGTCTATTGTTGGTACAACCGCAGGTTGTTCTGGTTCTGGGTGGAGACACTTATTACGTGCAACATACTTAGTGCCATACTTTTTAAGGGAACGAAGCCTACGTTGTTCTTCAACTGACACATCTTCCCCACTTTTGAGAGCATCCTCGATACGTTCAATTTCAGCCAGAGTTTCTGGCGTTTGCATTACAGGTTCTCTAAGATTTTTAATTTCTATTCGCATAACCCCTCCATTTCTCTGATAATACCATATTCAGCAGGATATGTCAAATCATAATTGCTTAACAATTTCCTCAATTTCTTTATCGGCAATACCACTCATCTCTAAATCACAGAACAAACCACAGTCTGGTATTTCAATGTCTGTATGATTTCCCCAGTCTTCTTTCAGGTCTTTAAGATACAGTTGTTCCCCATCCTTTTTAAGAACAGTATGACCTGTTTCTTGTTCTACCTTAGAAACACTTCCAAATACCTCTGGGAAGTTCTTCTTAATCTTGTTCCAATAACCCATACCACCTTTGAAGCAACCAATACAATTGTTGTTATGGTACCCAAGTTTATACATAGCAGGAACGTCTATTCCTTCCTGTTTTAACATAAGCAAACACTTACGCTTATCTAGGTGCTTATAAATAAGTGGAAAAACACAATTCTTTGTTTGTTGCTCTTTCCAACGCAAAGCACGATTTACTTCGTGTTTTGTGTATTCAAAGCCAAGAACGTGCCAAACCTCTTGACCTTCATACCAAGACATAATCTTCTTTTGGCGAACTTCTTTTTTAAGATACTTTGTGCAAGGAGCCCCATACGGTGTATTAAATAATTCTTTCTTTGCAACATCTAAAGGACAAGAGAATTTATCACTTCTTTCTGTGCGTATGCTTTTCCCATACCATTTCTCACATTGGTTGATAAATCGCACATTGTCAGGGTGGCTTGCGCCGGTTTCAATGTACCACAAATCAACATTATCCTTCCCATACATATCTAAAGCAAGTTTGCAGGCTACTGCAGAAGTAACACCACAAGAAAACCACCCTAAATATTTTTTCATAATAACTCCCCATAAATTCTGTCTTCTGCTATCTTAAAGTACTTCTCATCAATTTCAACACCTATAAAGTTCCTGTTTAGGTGCTTACAAGCAAGACCTGTGGAACCAACCCCCATAAATGGGTCTAAAACTGTTTCTCCCTCATTTGTTGAATTTTGGACCATAATTGCCATTAACTTCTCTGGCTTTTCTGTCGGGTGCTTTTTATTACCAATAATGTTTGAAACCCTAAGTATATTCTTTTCTCCCATATTGTTAATATTCCTTGCTCTGCCTTTACGAAGCATAAGAATTATTTCAAAGCTATTCAAGTAAAATTTGTTTGGTGTTGAGTTTCCTTTATCCCAAATAAGCATATTTTGAAAAACAAAACCAACCTTTTCACACTCTTGTTGAAGTTCCATATAGTTTCGTGGGTTAATCATAATATAGCAATGGGTTCCCTCCTTTAAAACTCTATACACATCTGGCAACCACTCACCAAACTTAATTTCATTGTGTTTGAACAACTTCCCCTGTTTTGTATATGTTGTTGGGTCAAAATCATTAAGCATTCCACATAATGAAACGTGTTTTGTTCCTGTCATATAATGATTGCCGTGAGCATCTTTTTGTTTATTAAGAATACCACCACATTGTGTATATCTCCCAATTTTAACTGCATCATTTGAACAACCACCACTAACGATGTGATATGGGCAATCAGTAATAACGCAGTCCACAGAATTATCTGGTATGTTTTTCATTATCTCTAAACAGTCATCGTTGTGTAGTTCTATCATTTCTCCTCCTAAAACAAATCCATTTGACCTTTTTGTTCTTTTTCATCTGGAATAAACATATTCTTGAATATACCCATAAGTACATCTACAACAATGCTATTACCAGCCATTTTGTAAAGTTGGCAATTGCTAATTCCATGCAATTTATCAAACTGTTCATCTCTAACCCCCATCAAACGCCAGCATTCTCTTGGTGTTAGTTTCCTTATCCTATAACCATTATCAACTTTCAAATCTCCACTATGGTGCGTTCTAAGAGTTGGGCTATAATTTTCATATTCTCTTGGTTCTCTGCTTGGATATATGTCATCTATAATTTTAGGTTGTCTATTTCCACCCTCCATTGTTGTAAGTGTTGGACTAATTCCTTCACTATCATATACTCTTTTGATACAATCGTTCCCTGATATATCTAACTTTCCAATCTGCTTTAATTGTGGTTCCACAACTCTGTTGTTATGCTTTGGGCTACTACCATCGGTTGTTAATGTTCCAACACATCCGTCTTTCCTTAAAGACCTGTTTTGTTCATCAAGAGCTATCGGTTCTTCAATATAATTGTCAGTCATTCCACATTTTGCCATTCTAGCAGTTAAAGCAGATGCATAATCTTTATCGTTCCTTATGTTAATTCCGTTTTTTGCGAAACCATTTTCGTTTGTCTTTTGACGATTTAAAAAACCCTCTATTAATTTTTCTGAAAGGTAATATTTTTCATCAACATTTTCTTCCAAAACATCTTTAAGCCTTTTCGTTAGTTTTTTTGCTGTTGGAAAATGATATTCCCCCCCACCTAATATTGAAACAACAAAAACACGTTCCCTGTTTTGGGGAACACCATAATCTTTTGAATTTAACACCTTCCAATAATTTTTATACCCTATTTCTTCTAAAGTCATTAACCACTTAGCAAACAGAGGCATAAACTTTTTCCCAGTAAGAGCTTTAACGTTTTCCATGAGCAAATACTTTGGTTTTACTGCTCTTATGATACGTTCACATTCCCACAACAATGAAGAACGTGTTCCACTACCTTTTTCTCCACCAGCTTGTTTCCCAGCGTTGCTAAAATCTTGGCAGGGGCTTGAATAAGTAATCAAATCATAATAAGGCAGTTTTGTTTCGTCTATTGAACAAATATCCCCATAGTTAAATGTTTCTCCGTGAAGCTGGTTATATGCTTTTTCTGCATACTTATCAAAATCACACAGGTCGCTTTTGAACTCTATTCCCAAGTTCTCTAAAGCCAATGCCTGACTTCCATATCCACCAAATAACTCAAGTACTCTAATCATTGGCTCTCCTTTGCCCTCATTAAAACAGAACGAATAAACGACAGCCTAATCTTTTGACCACCAAACTTTTCAATAAACCACTCGCAAAGCCTATCCCTGCGTTCTGGTGGAATATCTTTAACAAGGTCTGCATACCCCTTGCAATATGTTTCGCTATCATCAATGTAAAAGTTTCCCTCTTCAACCAGAACCATAGGCTCTGTTTGTTTTTGAACTGGGTGCTTCTGTTCCCACGTTCTAACAGCTGCTTTCCAGTCTTTCATTGGGTTTTTACCAACTTTCCACCCATTTGAAGTATAGAAATCATACCATTGGTTCGGGTCTATCCCGTTTTGACGTTCTTGACAGTAATCAGCAACCTCTTCCAATGAAGGTCTAGCCTTTGTTGTTTTTGGCTGTTGTTTAAGCCCATTTTCCAAACCATTAAGTATTTTCTCTATTGTTGAGATAAGTTTTTCGTTTCCGGTCGCCTCCAATACCAGACTTATCTTCTCAAAGGCTTCTTTGAATAAATCTTGTTCCATTGTTTTCCCCATTTTTTGTTGAACACAAAACCTCTATACCATATTCTGAAATAAATGTCAATATATGTTTTTTTAAAATTTTATAAAAAAGTTCTTGACTTTTGTTCAAAAACATAGTATGGTGGTTATGTCTAGCGAAAGGAGACAATATGAAAAAGACGAAATACAAAACAGAAATAGTATTACAAACAACCTGTGGTGCAACAACCACCATTAAATCAACTCACGGACCTTTGGGTATATTTTCTGAATATAACCCAGAAACGGGAATCTGTACTGTTAACACAGAAGGCGAAGATTATGTGTTAGTTAATCTTAATAACGTATGTTTTGCAACAGTAACAGAATATGAGGGTGAGCAATGAGTGGATTAGCTAAATATATGAAAGAAGCCCAAGATATGCAACCAGACAAATTTGCGTTCTCTATTATTGAAGGGATATGTAAAGAATCTCAAAGATGTGCTGGTGAAGATGGAGATGTTGCTCAAGAAATAATGCAAAGAATTGGTGCAATGCTCACTACCTTTATTGAAACCGCACAAAAGACCTGCAAAACAGAAAATACATATGAATTAGAAGGTTTGTTGGGTGCTTTTAGATTTAGATACTGTGAAACACCAAAGGGGAATTTTAACTAATGAAATACAACGTAAAACGGAAAAGTATGCGAAGAATATGTGCAGAAAGAGGTGTTAGCTACACTGCGTGGGTTAACAGAGTATATGTTCTTGGTATGGACAGAGAAGAGGCTATGACAAAGCCAGTAAGAAACAAAGAATTTGTCCAAAAAAGAATAAGCTGGGTGCAATCTCTAAAAAGACAGGGTTTTTCCACCAAAGAAATAGCCAAAAAGGTTCAACTAACACCAGTTAGAGTTTGCCAAATACTGAAATGGGGGAAATAATGAAGAAGAATGAACGTTTAATCACAAACAAGCAGATAGAAGAGCTTATGCGTATCCACGATGAGATAGAGGAGTGTGTGGCTATGGCAAGGGCAGGCAAGCACGAACAAGCCATTGACCAGATAGAGCAAGCCAACACAGCTCTAAGCATTGTATATTTAAGTTTTGTTTTAATGTAAGGAGGGAAAATGACATTTTATTTTGATACAGCAAAAGGTAATGGACGTATGATAGGTATATCTTACTTTCCAAAATGGGTGTTTTTGGAGAAACAATACCCATCAGAGATTAGGATAAGTCTATGGTGTGTGTGTTTTGGTGTTGTTTTTGGAAAAGAAAGGGTCATAAAATGACAAAATTAACAAAAAGGCAGACACAGGTTCTTGAGTTGATTCTTAAGGGAAATAGCAATTCAGAGATAGGTAAGGCATTAAAAATCAAAGAACCGACAGTAAAAAAACACATTTTCCAAATATTTAGAGCAAAAAAGGTAAAAAACAGGATTGAGCTTATCATTAAAGAATATAGCGAGGTTAGAGCTCTTTTGGACTACGCTTTGGGTATAAGAAGGGGGTAAAAATGAAAATGGTAGAGATAAAAGACGGTGCTCACACTATTTTCAAGCACGTTCCTGACGACTGGACACCAGAAGATGATAAATACAAAGACATTAGAGGGGACTTAACTACGTCAGAACGCAAAACAATGGGATATACAGACATCCCTGAGGATAAATGGAACAAAATATTTAACAAGGAGGAAAAATGACAACAAATAGCAGTACAGGAATTAGTTTTACAAGTTTATTGGCTGTGGCGTTTATAGTGCTGAAGCTGATGGGGTATATTGATTGGTCTTGGTGGTGGGTGTTATCCCCATTGTGGCTACCATTAGTTGTTGGAATAACAATTATCATTGTTGTTGCAATTATAGGTGCATTCTTAAAGTAGGGGGTTAAATGAAAGTAAAAAAATGCTCTCAAAAATATTATGATAGACTTTTATCAAAAAACAAAGTTGATGGTGATACTTTATATGTAATAAAACAAACGTATAAAGAATTAGAAGCAGAAAACAAGAAGCTACAGGAACAACTTACCGAAGCCAATGAGGTTGTTAAAAAGTATTCAGATGGGAGTATCTATTTGTTTCCTACTTGGTATAATGGGAGTTTTGAAGCTAATAAGTATCTTAAAAAGTGGGGTGTAGAATGACGATACATTCAATTATACACGTTAAACTAAAAGATAGAAGTTGTAAAGCCATAAAAACAGAAGATGTTGAGAAGATGTTTTTGGATAAGGAAACTGGCGATATTATCGTTTGGTGGAAAGAAAAAGGAAAAATGGTGTCTGCACCAATGTCATATTGGGAAAGGGGGATAAAATGACTGTTTGGATTACATACATTGTTTATGGATTAGGTTTAATCCTATGTGGGAAGTACTCATCAGACGATAATGTTTTCTTGTTATTGTTCCTTTATATTCTTTTAGAGCTTATCAAGATTAGAGTGGCGATTGGGGGTTAATATGATTTTTGGATTAAAACGAAAAATTAAGTTCTTGTTTCAAAGGTTGTTCAGAGGCTTTGATGATTCCGATACTTGGGATATGCAGGATACTTTTCATAGATGGTTATTACCTAGATTAGAAAGATTTGCCGAAATAACCTGTGCTTATCCGATGCGTTGTAAAAGTCACCAACAATGGATTAAAGAATTAAATAAAAGGGTTCATCAGTTGGATTGTATTGTAAATATAAATGAATATGAATTTCAAGACAGGTCTTACATCCCAAAAGATATATACAAAAAATGGATTGAAAAAGGTGTTGGAAATAGTTCAATAAATGCTGGTGCTTACGACTATTGTGTGGCGGATTTTGATAAATGGTTTGGAAAACATATTGGGGAATTATGGTGGTAAATATGATTGATATTCTTTATATTGTTGGTACAGGCAGTAAATTTGGCAACGAAGAGCTGAAATACTCCCTCAGAAGCCTTGAAACCTATGTTGAGGACTATGGTAGGGTGTTTATAACAGGTGTATGTCCACCATTTATTGACAAGACGAAGATAGTTCACATTCACGAGCAAGATTTGAACTGTCCGATGATGTCTCATTGGTGGAAAGTCAGGCAAACAATTGAAAAAAGCGACATTTCTAACAATTTTGTACTTATGTATGACGATATTTTCTTTGTTAAGCCCACAAAACTGACAAATTACCCATTTTACCATAAGGAACTGCTTACAGACAAGATAGGTGATGGTATTTACAGGAGAAGTCTTACCAACGCAGCTAACTTCTTAAAGAAGGAAGGAAGGTCTGTTTGCGACTGTGAGTTGCATATTCCTTGCATTTATAATAAAATAATGTTCAAACAGATGGATGGTTTCTTTGTACCTTTAATGAAAGACAACATTGGTATGGCAGTAAGGAGTGTTTATGCCAACTACTTCGGTATGGTTGGTCCATTAAGAGGGGATATTAAGCTCAGAACTTCTGTTGACACAGTTGAAGGTATGATAGGCAATGCCGACTGCTTTTCTGTCTCTGACTGGGTATATCAATGTGACACCCAAAGGTGGTTAAAAGAACATTTCCCTAATAAATCAAAGTTTGAGAAGTAACAATTTGTAACAATTTTTGAAAGGGCAAAATGGAACTTGAAAGAGTGTGTTTTAAATATGAAAGAGACCCTGAAAACTATACTGTGGTCAGCAACAACTTATATCAAGAAACTTTGAACAAGCTCTCAGAATCTGCCGTGGAAATACACAGACTAAAAAGGCAAATAAAAGATGCATATAAGGCTTTGTTTGAAATAAACGAAATAACCCTTGAAGCAA
>JAZLBG010000049.1:0-17398 GCA_045613585.1 Candidatus Fimenecus sp.
CAGATGCTCTATCCAACTGAGCTATCAGCGCATGTGGAGCGGGTGATGGGAATCGAACCCACACGACCAGCTTGGAAGGCTGGGATTCTACCATTGAACTACACCCGCAGTTCAACAACGCTAGTTATTTTAACATAAACCATATTTTTTGTCAACATATTTTTATGGTTTATTTTAATTTTTTAGCAAAAGGTGTAATTCTATATTTTTCTTTTTGAATATTGGCGGGAGCAAGGTCTCGCTTGCCAGCTCGGCACCGGACACCCGCACCCCGCCATACAATCAATTATTATTTTTTCAACACTTTTTTAACCCATTTAATCAAGACTCTTATCGGCTTAGTCATTTTCCACGAAATTGAGTTTTCCATACTATCAATTCTATTCTTATAAGTATCAAGTTCTGAAAGTAATTGTTTATTCTGTTCATTAACCGTAACAGTTAACTCATCAAGTCTTTCTAAAAGATGAACATTAAGTGCATCTTTGTCAGCAACCAAACACAATTCTTTCATTTCTTTTTTTAGGTCTGTAACTGCTGTATCAAATCGTTTAACTGTTTTATCGATATAACGGTCAGTTAAATCGTATGAAGAATAAATTGATGGTTTTTTCTCTAAATTCAATGCATTTTTAAGCCAATTCATACTTGCTTCACGAAGTTCTGCAATTCTATCATTAACTTTGCTGTAATCAATTGTTTCGGTGAAAAGCGACTCGCGTTCAAGAATCTCGCTAGCAGAAAGAACAAGTTTATCAATGAGTCCTAATTCATTAAGAAGTGAATGGAATCTTTCAAGTCCACGTTTTTCATTACCAATTGCTATAAACGGACGTTCAAATATAATCGAGAAACAGCTTCCGTGGAAAGAATCAGTAACAACCATTTCTGCATTTTTAAAGTAATACAACCAATCTTCCATATCAATATTTTCTAGAATAGGAAGTCTCCAACGTTCTCTTAAGTCATCTTTAACCTGAGCATTAGGAATACAAAGAAGTTCTGCATCAAGACGTTTAGCAGTTTCTTCAAGAACCATTTGTTTTTCTTCAGTAGGGTCTAGAATATATGCTAAAACATATTTTTTCGCAGGTGGATTTTGCATGAGCTCCGATTCTTCAATACAATTGAGATAGTGTTTTTTATTGCACATAAATACAGGGTCAAGAACCTGAACAGCATCTACACCAAAAGCAGATTTACATAAGTCAACTGCATAATCTTCACGAACTGAAACCGCATCAAATCGATTAAGATAGAAACCTGCTGTTTTTCTCTCGTCATTATTGCCTCTGAAAGAGCTATGACCAAAAGACGTACCATAAGCGATTTTTTTCTTATCGTCATCAACAAAGTCAAGATAGAAATATGTACCAGCAGACTTACACAAATTATAATTCCAAATTTGGTCAGAGCCAACAATAAATGTGTCAGCCAATTCGTTTACATTTTTAAGGTCTGTTCTGTTTTTATATTTTCTTGTTAAATGAAAATGCTTGTATCCAAAACGACGAGTAATAAATCTTGGATTTCTGTGAACTATACTTGTTGGCCATAAATGGTCTGGAATTTCAGCAAAAATACAACTGTAACCCATATCTGATAAAGTTTTATACAAAGCAAAATTTGTCATCATTGACCCAAAGTTTGCAGCATACCAGATACTGAAAAGCATAATGTCATATTTCCCTGATTGAGATAATTTAAGTGCTTCTGAAAACTTTTTGCCACTATTAAGTTCTTCAAAGAACGCAGGTCTGCCCGGATTAGTCTGAGGAAATCTGTAAGTATTTGAGTTGTTTTTTGAGAAAGCACTATAGAAAGTAACCTTTTTAAGATTAATTAATTGATTATCTTCATTAATCTTATTAAAAATTGCCTCACCTTTTTCTGTATTAATAAGAACTGCTGATGTTCCTTTACGGTCGTCTAAAGATTTTTCAATATTTTGAACACCCCAGAAATCACCTATTGTAATATCACCTTGACGCGGTACTCTTGCAAACTGACAAGTACCACAAGATTTTCTTGACGCAAGATTTTTCGAAGCAGCTTGTTCATATTTACAGTTTTTAAAACGTTCTGTATATTCAGTTCCATCTTCAAACTCAATATGAGTTGTTGCTGACCAACCGATTAAGCCTTTATAACGGAAATTAACATCTTTAATTTCTTTACCAGGTGCTATTTCATCAAGGAACTTATTCCACACATATGATGAAGGTGCACCATGACAAATAAGGTCAACCAATATTAAATTGTCATATGGTTTACGAAGGAATGTTTTAACCGCAGCGCACTGGCATGGTGTACCCACAAAAAGAACCAATTTACCCGTATCTAACTTTTCTTTGATTTGCTTGTGAATATCTCCATTTTCACTTTGCATATATTTGGAACGTCGAAGAGCATCAAGATTTCCGTGTTTATCAATCATTATATGCTTAACACTACGGAAGTCTTTTGAAAACACAGCGCCACAAACATACCCATCTTTCTCAAAAGCATATTCAGCAAGTACAGAAAAAGCACCACCTGATGCACTTTTTGCTCGAATATCATCATTTGCCATTACAGCATACACACTAGGGTCTTTTGAATTTTCATACTTTGCATTTAATTGAGGACAAACCTTTTTACAAGCATTACAATTTATACAAAGTTGTTCGTCAATTTCAGGGTATAAGAAACCATCTTCAGCTGGTTTCATTGTGATTGCATTTTTAGGACAAACATTATCACAAGCACCACAACCATAACACAAATCCATATTCTCTAATATTTTCATTACCAAATTCACTCCTTAATAGCTTTGAAAAAGCTTAATTGATTTATTTTTTCATTCAAAACTTACTTGAATATTATTATCATTTGATGTGATGAGAATTTTGTTAATTGTTGTGCCGATATTATCAATCATAAGAGTTGAGATTTTATCTTCTATATTACGACGGATAACATTTCTAAGGTCACGAGCACCACGGACATTACCATCCATTTTTGCAACGATTGCAGATGGTGTATTTTCATCGAAAACAAGTTCAATGCCTTTATCTTTAAGCACTGTTTTCATTTCGTTTATCATAAGAACTGAAATATTCTTATAATCTTCTTCGCTTAATGGATTGAACACAACGATTTCATCAACACGACCAATAAATTCCGGTCTTAAGAACTCATTAAGTGCTTTAAGAACTTTCTCTTTTGAGATTTCTTTTTCGCTCTTGCCAAAACCTAATGATGTTTCGGCTTTTTGACTACCTGCATTTGATGTCATAATGATTACTGTATTTGCAAAACTTACAGTTCGACCGTGAGCATCATTTGTCTTGCCTTCATCAAGAATTTGAAGAAGAATATTCATTACATCAGGATGCGCCTTTTCAATTTCGTCAAAGAGAATAATTGAATATGGCTTTCTTCTCACCTTTTCTGTAAGCTGACCTGCTTCATCATAACCTACATATCCTGGTGGTGAGCCAATAAGACGAGAAACAGAATGTTTCTCCATAAATTCACTCATATCAAGGCGAATAAGTGTTTCCGGAGTATCAAAAAGTTCCATTGAAAGCTGTTTTACAAGTTCTGTTTTACCAACACCTGTAGGACCTACAAATATAAATGATGCTGGGCGTTTTTGAAGTGTCAATTGAATTCTGCTACGCTTAATTGCATTTGCAACAAGTGTAACGGCTTCATCCTGACCAACCACTTTTTCCATAAGACGATTTTCAAGACCTTTAAGCCTGTTTACATCCCCTTCTACAACCTTAGTTGCAGGAATACCAGTCCAGAGATTAATAACTTTTGCTAAATCATCTTCTAAAACATTATTATCTTTTGCTTTTTCTTGTAATTCAGCTGCTTTGCCTTCACAGACTGCAAGTTCACCTTTTGTTTTATAAAGTTCTTCATAAACAGGGTTTAAATCTTCGTCATTTTCAGGGTTTGCAATTCTTTCTTCAAGTGATTCAAGCTCTTTTTTGAGATTTGCTATTTTCTTTTCGTTAATTTCGTTTTCACTTATAGCCTTATTACGAAGATTTGCACAAGTACATGCTTCGTCAAGAAGGTCAATAGCCTTATCTGGTAAAAATCTGTCAGTAATATATCTTTCAGAAAGTGTTACTGCTTTATATACCAGATTATCACTGATTTGTACTCTGTGGAAAAGTTCATAATACCCTTTAATACCTAACAACATTTTGTAAGTATCTTCAATTGATGGCTCGTCAACCTTAACAGGCTGAAAACGACGTTCAAGAGCAGCATCCTTTTCGATATGCTTTCTGTATTCATTAAATGTTGTAGCACCAATAACCTGAATTTCACCACGAGAAAGTGCAGGTTTTAAGATGTTTGCAGCATTCATTGAGCCTTCGGCATCACCTGTTCCAACAAGGTTATGAACTTCATCAATGAAAAGAATAATATTACCTTCACTCTTAACTTCTTCAACAAGTCCTTTAATTCGGCTTTCAAATTGGCCACGGAATTGTGTACCTGCAACAAGAGCAGTTAAGTCAAGAAGATGGATTTCTTTATCCATAAGTTTTGCAGGAACATTACCTTCTGCAATTCTTATAGCAAGACCTTCTGCAATAGCTGTTTTACCAACACCAGGCTCACCAATAAGACAAGGATTGTTCTTTGTTCTTCTGCATAAAATCTGTATTGCACGAGCAATTTCTGTATCTCTGCCGATAATTCTATCAAGTTTACCTTCTCTTGCACGACCTGTTAAATCTGTACAATAAAGAGAAAGCATTTTTCTTTTATCATTTTTTGTGCCTTTTTTCTTACCCTTTGGTGCATTCTTTTTATCACCATTAAGGTCTTTGATGTTTTCTTCAGGAACATCCATAGGCATTAAACCCATATTTTGTAAGAATGGGAAAGTTGATGCACCACCTGGCTCAAAAGCATCTTCACCCATACTTTCCATCATTTGTTCCATTTGGGCTGTCATATCTTCAATTTGGTCTTCAGTAATGCCCATATTGTCCATCATTTGTTTAATAGGACCTATGTTCATTTCCATAGCACACTGAATACAATAGCCCTCATTTGTTGTTTTCTCCCCCTCCATCTTTGTAACAAAGATAACAGCGGGTCTTTGTTTGCATTTACAGCAAATCATATTTTTATTCATTGTTTATTTGTCCTTTTTCTTTGAGTTTTCGATAATCTGTTTAATTGCACCCGGTAAATAGCTTAAGAATGCTATGAAAGTAAGAATAACTGCAATTACTACGAGTACAAACATTAAAGTTTCAGGAATTGTGTATTGTGGGTAATTCATACTGATTGCACCAATTTCAGGACCGAAACCGATAATTACAACCATAACTGCATAGAACACAAACGTTGCAAGTTTACCCCAGATTTCTGCCGCAACAGGACGAGTGCCAAGAGCAATTAAAACAATACTGCCTAAAATCATAATAATATCTTTTGCAATAAAGAGCAAGAATACCCAAGCAAATGCTTGCATAGACTCACTTTGTGCTGCTTGGAATTTAAGGAAAAGTACAATTGCAAGTGCAAAAATTGTAAGTTTATCTGCAACTGGGTCAAGAAGTTTACCGATTGCGCTTACTTGGTTGAATTTACGAGCAATTTTACCATCAACTGCATCTGAAAGTCCTGAAATAAAGATTACAAATACAGTCCACCAAACATAGTTTTTATAGTAAAGTACTGCGATTACAGGAATTAAGCA
The DNA here is from genome assembly GCA_045613585.1 of Candidatus Fimenecus sp. Taxonomy (GTDB): domain Bacteria; phylum Bacillota; class Clostridia; order Oscillospirales; family Acutalibacteraceae; genus Fimenecus. Next base: position 5,723 of record JAZLBG010000049.1, read on the forward strand.
AATTCTGATAACTGAAATAAGATTAGGAATTGTAAGGCATCCCTCAAACAATTCTTTAACATTTTGCTTTAAGGTCTTTTTTTCTTCACTCATAACTTACACTCCTTATTTAACAAGCATTTCTTTAAGATTATTTATAAATGGATTAATGTTATCAAGTAAATTAATTACAAATGACTCTTTTACTGCAACTGTCATTTCACCATCACCATTTGCAAAAACAAACTCAAGCACAGTACAAAGGAATACTACAACAATTATACCTTTGCAAGCGCCAAGTAATGCGCCTAACAACTTATTTGTAGTACCAATCAATGGCACATCAAAGAGTTTTGAAATAATATGTGCTAAGAATTTAAGTGCAAATAATAAAATTATTGCAAGCAACATAAATGCTACAATTGTCAAAGCTCCTACTACTATTGGTTGTGCAACTTTATCTACAAGCTCTGTTGCAATATTTTCAGAACTGAATTTTTCTGATGAGATTTTTGATTTGATATCACCAATTTCTACACCTGCTGATGATGCAAGAGATACCACAAAATCAGGAAGTGCTTCAAGTGTTACTTCAGCTTTTTTTGCAGCAGTTGATACATTTAAGCTTTCATCAAGCTGTTCTTCAACTGATGTAATCATATTTTCTCTTAAAAATCCGTCATAAACACTCTGTGCTACAACAGGACTAAACTGATAAGCTAAAACAAGTGCTAAAATGGAAGCAACAAGTTCAAGTAATGTTTTTACAAAACCTTTTTTTGCTGCAGTCAATACGAATGCTGCAAAAATTACAACAAGAATAATATCTAATACTAATGTCATAATATCACCTCTGAATTTATTTCTTTTCTTCTGTATTATCGCCTACAGAAGAATATTTCTGGATTTTGTCTAATGAATAAACATATGTATTTCTTGATGAAACAATAACTTCTTCAGCATCAGTATTCACATCTGCACTGCCTACCATTTCACCTTTTGTATTATAAATTTGAACATTATTGTCAGTTAATACCGCTATATATCTGCCATCAGTTGAAACTGACTTAACTAATCCGTCAATTTCTTGTGTGAAAAGTTCTTTACCTGATTTATTATAAACTTTTATAATCTTTTTTGTTGTACTTGAATACTTTGAAAGAACTAAAACCGCAGTATTATTATCTGAAATGTGAAGTCTTGATGGCGTGTTGACTGAAACATCAACTTTTTCTTTAACTTCATCACCTTTTATGATTTCACAAACATTATTACCTAACACAAACAGTGTTTCATTAGATAAAAATTGAACTGAAGATATTGCTGAATCTTTATATTCAAAACTTGCTTTTGGTTCGGTTTTATTCTTATTGAAAATATAAACCTTTGAATATACAGAGCCATTATCTACACTCATAACTGAAACTGCAAACAAATTACCATTATCAGAAACATCACACGAAACAATATGTTCTTTTGCACATTTCCAAACAAAAATTTCGTCTTCTTTATCATCATAAACTGTTAACATACTTTCAGCACCATTAGCACTTGAAGCGATTGCAACAGAGCCATCTTTACCCATAGCACCTGTAAAAATGATGTTTTTCAATTCTTTTTCATAAAGAATTCTTGTTTTAGATTGCACTCTGAATTTTGTGCCACCCTCATCATAAAGTAAAATTCTTCCACTATTACTATTCATAACGGGATGGTCATATTTATGACTAATATTTGAAAGTTCTTTTGCAGTTGAATCAAGCACCTTGACAGTATCGTCTTGAACAAGAACTAACTCAGAATTAGTTATTCCTGCATTACTTATTTCAATACCATTCATATTGTAAGGGTAACCTTCACCTGAACCTATACCTGCAAGAGATGTTCGCACTCTATCACTTATTGTTGAAAAAGTTACTCCACCAAACTGTGCTGCCGCAATAATCACAAGTAATAATACAACAAAAATTATTGCAAGTAATTTTAACGTTTTTGCATTTTTAAGACTAATACTAAATTTTCTACGTCTTTTCTTCGGCACTTTCTTTTTGGCTATCGTTTTTTTAGTTGTAGCTTTTCTCTTTTCAGCCATATTTTTTCACCACACATCAATAAAAAACTTTATTAAGATACAATCCTTGAGGTTCTGCAGTTACACCTGCATTTTCTCTATTACAACTTTCTAAAATTTCAGGAATACTCCCCTTTTGGATTTTTCCTTTTTGAACATCGAGAAGTGTTCCCACAATAATTCGCACCATATTATATAAAAATCCGTTACCGCTGACACGAATTTCAATTAAATCACCATTACGAGAAACCGAACAATCATAGATTTCTCTTGTTTTATCTTGAATTTCACTACCTGCACTACAAAAAGCAGAAAAATTATGAGTTCCAACAAATGTTTTTGCCTCAATATTAAGCATTTCTGCATCTAATTCATAAGGATAAAACATTGCTTTATTTTCATAAAAAGGGTTGCGGTATTTACCATTATATATTAAATAAATATACTCTTTGCCCTTACAATCATAACGAGCATGAAAGTCGTAATCTACTTCTTCACACTTAAAAACTGCAATTTCTGGTGGAAGATAGAAATTAAGTGCATCAGGGATTTTTTCTACACTAACAGTGCATTCTGTTCTTACATTACAACAGAACATATTAGCGTGAACACCTGAATCTGTACGGCTACACCCTATTATATTTTCATCATTACCGCTTAATTTCTTAAAAGCGCTACACAATTCTTGCTGAATGGTATTGCCATTAGGTTGAATTTGCCAACCATGAAAGGATGTACCATCATACCGCAAGGTTAAAAGTAAATTCCGCATTATATTCACCACAGAAAATATTAAGAGTTACTACTACACCAATTACTACCACAACGCTTAAAATACCAAGATAATCACATTTTGTGAATTTAAGTGCATTCATAGTAGTTTTGCCTTTGCCACCATTATAGCAACGACATGTCATAGCATTTGCAAGTTCATAAGCTCTTCTTATTGAGTTAAAGAGCAAAGGAATAAACAAAGGAATAAGTGATTTTGCCCTTTTCATAATACTGCCTTGTTCAAAATTTGCACCGCGTGACTTCTGAGCACTCATTATTTTATCAACTTCTTCAATAAGAGTTGGAATAAAACGAAGTGCAATAGTCATTATCATTGTAACTGTATGAAAATCAATGCCAATTTTCTTGAATGGTGCAAAAACTCTGTCAAGACCATTTGTAAGTGAGGTTGGGCTTGTTGTGTAAGTAAGCATTGTACTCATTACAATAAGTAATGATATTCTGAGTGCCATAAATATTGCTGTAAGCACGCCACCACTTGTAATCTGAATCTTCCAGAAATCTATAAGCATTATTCCTGTTTTAACATAGGCTATTTGTAAAACTGATGTGATTGTAATAATCATTAGGATGGGTTTTAAGCCTTTAATTACTGTCTTTACAGGGATTTTTGACATAGATATTATTACTATGCCTGTAAAAAGACAGAAAAACAACGAAATAAAGTTATTTGAAACAAAAACCATTACTATATAAACAACTGTAAAAAGTAATTTTGTTCTTGGGTCAAGTTTATGAATAGTTGAATTTAAGGGAAAATACTGACCAATTGTAATATCTTTAATCATTAGTCACACTCCCCTCAAAAAGTTTTTTGAGTTCAATGTAACCCTGTTCTACTGTATATACTTTTTCGCTGACATTGTAGCCTTTTTCGCGAAGTTTTATAAAAATTTCTGTTATCTGTGGCACAGAAAGACCGATTTCACGAAGTCGTGATGCTTTTTCAAAGACCTCGTCAACTGTACCTGACATTTCAACCTTTGAACTATTCATCACAATTACCTTTGTGGCAAATCGTGCAACGTCATCCATACTGTGAGAAACAATTATAACTGTTTTGCCTGTTTTTTCACGATAATTCTTGATGAGAGCCAGAATATGCTCCCTACCCATTGGGTCAAGTCCGCTTGTAGGCTCGTCAAGAATGAGAATTTCAGGCTCCATTGAGATTACACCTGCAATAGCAACTCGTCTTTTTTCGCCACCTGACAAATCAAATGGAGATTTTGAGAGCATTTCATCAGGAATACCAACATATTTTGCAGCATTTCTTACTCTTTCATCAATTTCCGCCTTAGAAAGTCCCATATTAGTAGGACCAAAAGCGATATCCTTATAAACGGTTTCTTCAAAAAGCTGATATTCAGGATACTGGAAACAAAGACCGACTCTGAAACGAGTGTCAAAAATCTTTGACTTTGATTTCCAGATGTTTTCTCCATCAAGTAAAATTGTACCATCGGATGGTTTCAAAAGACCATTAAGATGTTGAACAAGAGTACTTTTACCAGAGCCAGTATGACCGATAATTGCCACAAACTCACCCTTAGGGATATCTATATTCACATTGTCAAGTGCGGTGATTTTAAATGGTGTGCCCTCACCGTAGACGTATGTTAAATTTTGCGTTTCAAGGTGGGACATATCTTACTGACCTTTCAATAAATCATCTATATTTTCTACCAATTCGTCGATACTCAACAAATCATTTTTTAAATTAACGCCATTGCTTTTTAAAAGTTCGGCAAGTTGACATGTTTGTGGCACATCAAGACCGATGCTACGGATTTTTTCTGTATCTGCAAACACTTCTTTAGGAGTACCATCCATAATAAGACAACTGTCATCCATAACCACAATTCTGTCAGCCCCAACTGCTTCTTCCATATAGTGAGTAATAAAGACTACTGTAATACCCAACTCTCGATTGAGTTTTTTAATTGCTTTCATTACATCTCGCCTACCCTCAGGGTCGAGCATAGCAGTTGGCTCATCAAGTATAATACAACGAGGCTCCATTGCGATAATACCAGCAATAGCAACACGCTGTTTTTGTCCGCCTGAAAGTTTATGTGGCTCGTGGTTTTTGTATTTATACATACCGACGATTTTAAGGGATTCATCAACTCTACGACGAATTTCAGATGGCTCAATTCCCAGATTTTCAGGACCGAATGCAACATCTTCTTCAACGATTGTTGCAACAATTTGATTATCGGGGTTTTGAAAAACCACACCAACTGTTTGTTTTATATTAATATCGTCATCTTCATTTTTAGTGTTCATTCCGTTAACAATTACATCACCTGATTCAGGAAACAAAAGACCATTTGCAAGTTTTGCAAGTGTACTTTTTCCTGAACCATTATGACCGAGAATTGCGATAAACTCACCCTCGTTGATTGTCAAAGAAAAATCTTTAACTGCAGGGGCTAAAACAACACCCTCATCGTCACTTTCATATCGGAATGTTACGTTTTTAAACTCAATAATTGCCATTATTTACTCCAAATTGCAGATGCACCACAAGGTAAAACCAAACCGTTTTCAGTGGCACGAAGTCCGATTTCACTACCTGTAACCTTACCACCAAAGCGTTTTTTCACAACTGCGCCTAAAATGTATTCCATAACTGATGGGCTAAGTCCTGTTGTATATGAATTTATAAGCACCATAAGTGGGTCGTCGGACAGCACCTGACTACAAAGCTCAACAAAACCATAAACCTCGTTTTCAAGCTTCCAGACCTCACCACCGGGACCTCTGCCATATGATGGTGGGTCCATAATGATAATGTCGTATTTATTGCCACGACGGATTTCACGCTGAACAAACTTGATACAATCATCAACAATCCAACGGACATTTTTATCTGCAACACCTGATGAAACTGCATTTTCTTTTGCCCAGAGTGTCATACCCTTTGATGCATCAACATGGCAAACAGAAGCACCTGCTTTGAGTGCTGAAACAGTAGCACCACCTGTATATGCAAACAAGTTGAGGACCTTTACCTCACGACCTGCATTTTTAATAATTTCTGCTACCTTATCCCAGTTTGTTGCTTGTTCAGGGAAAAGACCTGTGTGCTTAAAGCCCATTGTTTTAATATTAAAAGTTAGATCACGATAACCGATAGTCCAAAAATCAGGAATTTTGTTTCTGATTTCCCACTGACCGCCACCAGTCTGTGAACGGTGATATACGGCATCTGCCTTTTTCCATAGTGGATTTTTCTTTTCTGTTTTCCATATAACCTGTGGGTCAGGACGAATTAAAGTGATATTCCCCCAACGTTCAAGTCGTTCACCGCAGGAGCAGTCAATAAGTTCATAATCTTTCCAATTATCGGCAACTCGCATTTTATACTAACCTTTCTCTTACAACCTGAGCTACACTTTCGCCCAATTCCTTAATTTTATCATAATCCTTGCCTTCAAGCATTACACGAACAAGTGGTTCTGTACCTGAAAGACGAACAAGAATTCTGCCTTCGTCACCAAGTGCCTGTTCAACCTGCTTGATAGCATTCTGTACTTCTTTATCCTTTGCAAACTGTGCCTTACCAAAGTTTGAAACACGAACATTGATAAGTACCTGTGGATAAACTTCCATTTCGTCAGCCAATTCTTTAAGTGTCTTACCTGTATCTTTAACAACTGCAAGTAACTGAATAGCTGAAAGCTGACCGTCACCTGTTGTTGCATATTTCAAGAAGATGATATGACCTGACTGTTCACCGCCGATGCTGTATCCGTTTTCAACCATATTTTCAAGGACATAACGGTCACCGACTTTTGTCTTTTCACATTTGATACCGTTTTCTTCACAGAATTTGAAGAAGCCCATATTACTCATAACAGTAACTACTGCTGTATCTTTTTTGAGTTTTCCTAACTCTTTCATATGCTTTGCACATATAGCAATACACTTGTCACCATCAACGACTGCACCTGTATGGTCAACTGCCAACATTCTATCAGCATCACCATCAAATGCAAATCCCATATCACAACCATTTTCTACTACAACCTTCTGCAAGTTTTCAAGGTGAGTTGACCCGCAATCTTTATTGATATTCACGCCATCAGGCTTATCACTTATAACAACAACTTCTGCACCAAGACGAGTAAAAACTTCTTCTGCTGATACACTTGATGAGCCGTTTGCACAGTCAAGAGCAATTTTGTAACCCTTGAAACTCATATTTGTTGCAGAAAGAAGATGCTCAATATAATCATTTATTGCATCGACTTTTCTTCTTGCATTGCCTACCCCACCACCTATTGGAGTTGGGATTTCTGTTGCATTATCAAGAATAATTGCTTCAATTTCTTCTTCAAGTGCATCAGGTAATTTAAAACCATTTGACTGGAAAATTTTAATTCCGTTATATTCACAAGGGTTGTGTGATGCTGAAATCATAATGCCAGCATCATAGCCATATTCTTTAACCAAATATGCAACTGCAGGAGTAGGCACTACACCAAGTTTCAACACATTTGCACCAACTGAGCAAAGACCTGCAGTAATTGCATTTTCAAGCATCTGTGATGATGCACGAGTATCGAGGCCAATAAGCACTTTTGGTTTTTTGCCGTTTAAGTTTTTACTTAAAACCATAGCGGCTGCACGACCAATTTGCATTGATAATTCACATGTAAGCTCTGTATTTGCAACGCCACGAGCGCCATCTGTTCCAAAAAGTCTGCCCATAATTATTTCTCCTTACAAGAGTGATGTTTGTGTTTCTAACCCTAAATGTTTGTAAGCAAGTGGTGTTACCACTCTGCCACGAGGTGTTTTTGCCAAAAAACCAATCTGCATTAAATAAGGCTCATAAACATCTTCAATTGTAACTGCTTCTTCACCAATTGTAGCTGCAATTGTTTCAAGTCCCACTGGACCACCATTGAAATTACGAATCATAGTTGTAAGCATAAGTCTGTCAATATTATCAAGACCGATTTCGTCGATTTCCATTCTGCCAAGTGCAATTTTTGCATTATCTTCACTGATTACGCCATTACTCATAACCTGCGCAAAATCTCTTGCTCTCTTTAAAAGTCGGTTTGCAATTCTTGGTGTACCACGTGAGCGTGATGCAATTTCTAATGCACCACTATCTTCTGCAAAAATATCAAGAATACCTGCACTACGCTTTACAATTTCTGCAAGTTCTTCTGGAGTGTAAAGTTCAAGTCTTAAAATCACACCGAATCTGTCACGAAGTGGTGCAGTAAGTTGCCCTGCACGAGTTGTTGCACCAACAAGAGTAAATCTTGGCAAGTCAAGACGGATTGAACGAGCTGAAGGACCCTTACCAATGATGATATCAAGTGCATTATCTTCCATAGCAGGATAAAGTACTTCTTCAACAGCTCTAGACAGACGATGAATTTCGTCAATGAAAAGCACATCACCATCATTAAGGTTTGTAAGGAGTGCTGCAAGGTCACCTGGCTTTTCAATAGCAGGACCTGATGTTACTCTGATTTGCACACCCATTTCATTTGCGATAATCCCTGCAAGAGTAGTTTTACCAAGTCCCGGAGGGCCATAAAGTAAAACGTGGTCAAGAGTATCTCCTCTATTTTTTGCAGCTTCAATATATATTTTTAAGTTTTCCTTTACTTTTTCCTGACCGATATATTCGTTAAGTGTTTTGGGACGAAGAGAAATCTCAATATCGTGGTCAGTTTCTGTAAAACCGGGAGTCATTATTCTGTTTTCGTTTTCGAAATCCATTTCCTATTCCCCCTTAACCTAATGAAAGCATTTTAAGTGCTTGTTTAATAATATCTTCAACTGAAAGTGAGTTATCAATTTTGCTTACTGCTACACTTGCATCACTTTGTGAGTAACCAAGCATCTCAAGTGCAGCAACTGCTTCTGCAGTATTTGAATTTGTAAGAGTTGAGCTAACTGCAGTTAAGTCAACTGATGAGTCAGCACCTGCAAATGCTTTGCCAACTTTGTCTTTTAACTCCATACAAATACGCTGTGCAAGTTTTGGACCAACGCCATTTGCTTTTGTAAGGGCTTTGTGGTCACCGGCTGCAATACTTAATGCAATTTTATCTGGTGTTAATTCTGAAAGAATTGCAAGCCCCATTTTAGGACCAACACCATTTACTGTTATGAGCATTTTGAAACAGTCCATTTCAGTTTTATCGTAAAAGCCAAAAAGCTCCATAGCATCTTCACGGACATTGAGATATGTGTAAAGTGTGACTTTCATACCCATTGATGCACATTTTTGTGATGTTGTAAGAGTAGTCATACAACGAAATGCTACACCATTTACATCTACACAAACTGTATTAGTATCAAAATCAACTACATTTCCTGTTACTGAATAAATCATAATAATTTTCCTTATTTAATATTTCTTAATCTACCCATAAGTGAGCCACTTGCATGAGCGTGGCAGATAGCCATAGCCAAGGCATCGGCAGTGTCGTCAGGCTTTGGAATTTTTTCAAGTTTAAGAATAACTCTTGTCATTTCCTGCACTTGCTTCTTTTCAGCGCGACCATAACCTACTACACTCTGTTTAACTTGAAGTGGAGTGTACTCGAAAATATCAAGATGATTTTTCTGTGCTGCAAGGTTAATAACTCCTCTTGCTTGTGCCACGTCAATAACTGTTTTTGCATTGGTGTTATAGAAAAGTTTTTCAATAGCCAATGCATCAGGCTTATATTTATTTATTATGTCGCAAATTCCGTCATACACCGTTTCAAGACGCTCATTAAAAGGTGTTTTTGCCTCGGTTGTAACTGCACCGTAAGCTATTACCTGAAAACGATTTGCTGTGTAATCTATAACTCCCCAACCTACTATTGCATAGCCCGGGTCGATGCCTAAAATCACCATGACATACTACCTCACTATATAATTGATTAATTATAACATATTACATTATAAATGGCAAGAAAAAAGGGACTAAAATAGTCCCTAATTTTAAAAGTTTTCAAGTTGTTAATATTAAATTTGCCGAATTGATATTGGAAGTAAATCTATTGATTAAAAATTCAAGTTATGATAGAATAATTTTATAAAATTTTAGGAGTGATTATTATGTTGGAAAATATTAAATGCAAGGTGCAAAATTCATAAATTCAACAAATTCACCTTGCAACAAGCGATAAATAATTATTTTAAATAAGGAGAAAATATGAAAGCTATTTATATTGACCACGAATACTATCAATTCCCTGATGGTATTCAAGGCATTGAACAATTTGCAAAATTTCTTAATGAAAACTACAATTCTTTTATTAAATTAACTCAATATTCTGACGAAAATTGTCGTGAGCCGTACTTCATTGAAGAAGAAACATTAGAAAAGTATCTAAATGTTTCAGACATCAATTTCTTTCACGAAAAAGAAATTACACTCTTATCAAAAACAGAATATGACGAGCGTTTAACAAAGATTGTTAAAGAAAAGTGTATCAACTGTGAAAACTACATTGAAGACGGAGCAGAACTTAACCTTAAGGGACATAGAAATAAAATATCACTTGACGGAGAATGCTTTTTCTACTCAAAAATTGAAGAATAATTATAAAACACCCATACACCGAAAAAGTGTGTGGGTGTTTTTGCGAGACGCCGAGGTTGGCGTCCCCTATAATCTTGTAGGCATAGAAAAAGGGACGAATTATCGTCCCTTACAGTATTTTATTTTAATTTTGCATTGAAGCTTTTGATTGTGGCTTTTACTGAAACATAAACAATTCCCCACACTACAAAGTAGATTGCCATAAATATTGCTGTGAAAATCAAAAGCATTTTTGGTTCAAACGGAATCCATGTATTTATCACATAGCACAATGAATATGCCACATAGAGTGTTGAGAGATGGCAAAGCAGAGATTTTCCGATTGACCAATGCTCAATCTGATTAAACACCGTTGCTCCCGCATGAACAAATGCCAACAGATAAATTGATACGATTGCTAACGAAGCTTCGCCACCGCTTATTGTAAAATTATCAACAGTTTTGGAAAGTATAAAATATACAATTCCTAAAATTATTGGTCCAAATCCGCCGAATATGAGTCCACGGTGAAAAAATTCTTTTACATATTTATTCATATTACAAACCTAACCTTTCTTTTACATTTTTGAGATTTCTTCGTGACACGAAATCTACATACCCATTTTTAAAAATGACCGTCAATGAGCCACCCACAGTTGCTTTAAACTTATCTATCTTTTTGATATTCGCTATACAGGACTGATTGATTTTAACAAAATTATCATTAAGGTTTTCTTCTATCTGATAGAGTCTTGATTTCAGTCTGTATTTCTCATTTTCAGTCAATGCATAAACCTTGTTATTCTCTGTGATAAAGCAGTAAATATCGCTTAAATTAAGTTTAACTGTTTCGTTTTCAGTGTAGCCGATTAAGTCAACAGAAATGTTTTTTACAAGTTCTTCAATTTCACACACCAATGGTGATTTTTCGTGGGCATATATGATAATTTCTTCGTCACGATTAGGGTCAATTACAATTTGAAGTTTCATGAAATTCCTCCTTGCAAGTGTATAATATCATTCTGTTTTTCGGTTTGCAACACATTAAAAGTGTTCGGTAATTTATGGCTTATATTTGGTATTTATAGCCCCTCATCAGACACTTTGTGACGAAGGCATAAGAAAAGGGCGATTCATGATGTACAGTGTAGTATGATAGTAAACAGGTAGTGTAAGATGATGGTATACAGTTTTATGATAAAATAAAAGGCATAGAAAAGCACGAAAAGGAGTGTTTGAAATGCCGTGGGAGAGTAAAACTGTGGAAGAATTAAGAAAA
>JAZLBG010000050.1:0-1453 GCA_045613585.1 Candidatus Fimenecus sp.
GCATCAGATAAAAAAGCATGGGACTATTCCACCTAAGGATTTCAAAAAGTGGGCCGTTATCTGCGAACATATTATCCGACATTATAATGAGGGTTGGGCAGATGGCTACAAACTCAATATGGAATACTGGGAAATCTGGAATGAAGCTGATCTTGACCCGGACGATTCATCGAACAAGCGTACCTGGGGCGGAACAAAAGCAGAATTTTTTAATTTGTTCGAAATTACCGCAAAGCATCTTAAAGACCGTTTTCCTGATTTGAAAATAGGCGGTCCTGCGCTTGCACATAACGAAGAATGGGCAGAGGATTTTCTTCAGGAAATGAAAAATAGAAATGTACCGCTTGATTTCTTTTCCTGGCATATTTATTGCACAGAGCCTGTGCACATGGCGCAAAAAGCAGAAAGAATAAAAACTCTTTTAAACAAATATGGTTATGAAAATGTAGAAAGTATACTCAACGAATGGAACTATGTAAAAGGGTGGGAAGAAGAGTTTGTTTACTCTCTTAAAGCAATTCACGGCATTAAGGGTGCATCATTCACATTGGCTTGCATGTGTACTTCTCAGCATTCTCCCATTGATATGCTTATGTATTATGACACTCGTCCCTCGGCTTTCAATGGTGTTTTTGATTTTTACACTTATGAAAAGTTAAAGGGCTACTATGCTTTTTATTGGTATGGTTTCCTTTATGATTGCGAAAAAGAAATTGCTTCCCAAAATGAGATTGAAAACATCTATTCTCTTTGCGGTGTGGATAAAAACGGAAAAGCAACAATTATACTTACTTATTATAGCGATAATGATGGTTTACCTAACAAAGAGATTTCATTGAATTTAGGTAAAAAGGGGTCATACGATATATATAAGGTTGATAACGAGCACAGTGGTGAGCTTACAGAAGTTACTGATAATCTTTCCTTTGAACTGGAGCTTTTCAGTATGGTGCTTATTAAAGAAAACTAAAAATCATTTTCATATTTTGGTATGAGTGGTATAATCACTTCTATAAATTCCAATTTATCAAATATATCGTTTATTTAATCGGAGGCTTATCTTATGTTCAAACTAATTCCTCAGCCTGTAAAAATATTTACTGATGAATCTGTAACCGGTTTTGTTTTAACTGACAATACAACCGTTTCCGCATTTGATTTTTCTGATGATTTGATTGTTTTTGTAAAAAATGTATTGCACAAAGAAATCAAAGCATCAAATGGTGACTGTTTAATTTCTTTAATCATTGATGACAACTTCAAATATGATGAAGGTTATTCCCTGAAGTGCGAAAACAATAAAGTTAATATTATATCAAAAACAGAAAACGGACTTTTTTACGGAATACAGACTCTCAAACAAATGCTTCTGCAATCAGGAGGGAATATTCCATACACTGAAATTTTTGACTCCCCTCGCTTCGCTTACAGAGGATATATGCTTGACTGTGGA
>JAZLBG010000051.1:0-22463 GCA_045613585.1 Candidatus Fimenecus sp.
ACATGGCTACGATCCGACTTGTTGAAAATATTGCTTATGAAAGCGTTGCAATTTTACCAAATAACCTTATAGGCAAAACAAAAGCCGAAGCAATCAGTCAGTTGAATGCGGCAGGCTTTGCAAATATTGAAATTATTGAATCACCAAGTGACGCAATTGCAAGTGGTTGTGTAATCGCACAGGACCCTGTTTCTGACGGCACAACAAAGATTTCAACAAACACAACAATTAAACTTACAATCAGTACAGGACCAAATGCAGAATAATATGTTAAAAGGAATAATAACAAAAGGTATTGGCGGCTTCTATTATGTTGAAGTCGCCAATGCGACTTATGAATGTGAGGCAAGGGGACTATTCAGAAAAAACAGAATAACCCCACTTGTCGGCGATACTGTTGAGATTACAGTTAATGAAAATGCTGAAAACACAATTGACAAAATCTGTGAGCGTAAGAATTTTCTGTTAAGACCTCCCGTATCAAATATTGACAATTTAATTATTGTTGTTTCTACTTGTGAGCCAAAACCTAATTTTCTTGTTATTGATAAACTTATTGCAACAGCTGAATATAAGAATATCGAGCCAATTATTGTTGTTTCAAAAACAGATTTAGGTGAATATGACAGTATTGTTGAAGCATATAAAAATTCAGGAATTACGCTAATTGTTATTGAGAATGAGGAAGACGTTGAAAAAGTTCGTAATTTAATGAAAAACAAAATTACAGCTTTTACTGGCAATTCAGGTGTAGGCAAAACAACATTACTTAACAAACTTGATACTACTCTGAATCTTTCAACAGGTGCAATCAGTGAAAAACTTGGTCGTGGCAGACATACTACACGTGAAGCACAACTTTTCAATGTGTGTGGTGGTTATGTTATTGATACTCCTGGTTTTTCTTCTCTTGATTTTGCTAAAACTGAAATTATTAGAAAAGATGATTTACCATATTGCTTCCGTGAGTTTAGAGAATATTTAGGTAATTGTAAATTCTCAACTTGTTCACATACTTGTGATAAGGGTTGTAAAATTTGCGAAGCAGTTGAAAATGGTGAAATAAGTAAATCAAGACACGAAAATTATATTTCAATGTATAATCAGGCAAAGGAAATAAAAGAATGGGAATTGAAAGACGATGTGTAATCATTGGTGGGGGAGATTGCTCTACCGAAATTCTTAAAAAGAACATTTTAACTGATGATTTTATTATCTGTGCCGACGGTGGTTTTGATATTGCTAATGAGTGCGGAATTAAGCCTGATTTGTTAATTGGTGATTTTGACTCAATAAAGGCTATTCCTGAAAATGTGACTAAGATTACACTTCCTGTTGAAAAAGACATTACAGACACTGTGGCGGCCTTTAATGAAGGTGTAGAGCTTGGATTTAAGTCTTTTGTGCTTTTTGGTGGCACAGGTGGAAGATTTGAGCATACTTTTGCCAATATTTCACTTATGGCAAAAGCATCTAAATCAGGTTTTGCTTTTGAAATAATTGATGATAAGCATATTTTCAGAAGCATTACAAATTCTTCAATAAAAATTAAGCAAAAACCAAACCAACAAGTTTCAGTTTTTGCTTATGGTGACCGTGCTTTTGGCGTTACTTTAAATGGCTTTCATTATTCATTATTTGATTACACACTTGACCCATTTAATGGTGCTTTAGGTACAAGTAATGACATTGTTGAAGATTATGGTGAAATAAGCGTTCAAAATGGCACATTGATTATTGTTGAAACTCAAATGTAACAAATAAATACCCCTTGCATATAATGTATTAAATACATAGCAGGGGGTATTTTTGTGGGAAGACACTCAGGAGCAAAAGGAATAATTTTTGTAGCTTTAGGTCTTGGGTTAATTATTTCATTAATTCTTCCTGAAAAGTTCGTAATTGTATTACTTGCGATAGCACTTGTAATATGCGGAGCAGCCCTTTGCAGAGCATAGGAGGATTTTTGTGAAAGTTGTATTAATGAAAAGCCCTAAAGTTTTAAGTGGATTATTAAGAAAAGTTTTTGGAATTAAAAAGATAACATAATAATCCGTAAAGTAATATGGGAATGTAGCGGGAGTTTTCTCTCGCTATTTTTATTATAAAAGATTTAAACAAAATTTAGTTCTAATATTTGTTGAAGTTTGATATTGCACATAATATTGTTGTTGTGATAAAATTAAGTTGTGAAATTTTACACACTGGGGTGTATGCTATGAAAACTAAAAGTAAAAAAATTATGTCTATAATTCTTGCAATTCTTATACTTGCTAGTTGTTTGTCACAAGGACTTACGGTTTTTGCATCAACAGAGCTTCCAAATGGATTACTGTTAGCTGGTGAAATTTCAGTAGATGAAACAGTAACAGTAGAGGTAACTAAAGGGTGTGTTTCCTTACTCAAGTTTACTCCAGATGTTTCAGGTGTATATCAATTTGAATCTTATTCAGATGTTGATTTATATATTGATACTTATGGTTATCTTTATGATTCAGAATTCAATGTATTAACAAGTGATGATGACAGTTCAAAAAATGGTTCTAATTTTCTGTTTACATATCGGTTGATAGCAGGTAAAACTTATTATTTAGGTGCGAAGTTTGCTGATAGTAATATAAATGGTGCTTTTAATGTTACTCTTACATATTTATTTGAGTGTGAACATATTGACATAAACTCTGATGAAACTTGCGATAATTGTGGTGCTATATTCAATTTTACATATGAAGTTTTAGATGATGGCACAGTATCAATTACTGGTTATACAGGATCTGCAACAAATCTTGAAATCCCATCAACTATTGATGACTATACAGTAACAATAATTGGTGAGAATGCATTTAGTTATTGCACAAGTTTACAAAGCATAACAATCCCAGATAGTGTAACATCAATTGGTGGTTATGCATTTAGAAATTGCACAAATTTACAAAGCATATATGTAAATGAAAACAATCAATATTATTCAAGTGACTCTTATGGTGTGTTGTTTAATAAAGATAAAACAGAGTTAATTCAATACCCAACAGGAAATTCTCGTACAAGTTACATTATTCCAGATAGTGTAACATCAATTGGTGATTTTGCATTTGAGTGGTGCACAAGTTTAGAAAACATAATAATTCCAAATAGCATAATTACTATTGGCTTTGCTGCATTTTCAGGTTGTATAAGTTTACAAAATATAACTATCCCAAATAGTGTAACTACAATTGGTGGTTGTGCTTTTCAAGATTGTGGGAAATTGCGGAGTATAATAATACCAGATAGTGTAACATCTATCAGTGATGGTCTGTTTTGGAATTGCATATGGTTAAATAATGTACTGCTGTCAGAAAATGTAACAACAATAGGTGATTTTGCTTTTTGTTGCTGTTTAAGCTTACGGGAAATAGTAATACCCAATAGTATAACGTTCATTGGTGATTTTGCGTTCTCCGATTGTTGGTATTTAGAAGATATTAATATTCCCGATAGTGTAATATCAATTGGTGCTAATGTATTTAGGAATTGTTATAATCTAACGAATATAACAATTCCTGAATCAGTTGTTGAAATTGGATGTGACTCTTTCACTGATTCTGGCTTGAAGACAATCAATGGGTATAAAGGTTCATATGCTGAAACTTATGCAAAAGAAAATGGCTATAATTTTGTTGCATTAACTAAAATTCCAGCTGGTTACACAGGTCTTTACAAAGTCGATGGTACATGGCGTTATGTTAAAAATGGTGAACTTGATAACACATTTACAGGACTCGTTAAATACAGTGGCAAATGGTATCACGTAAAGAATGGTGTAAAAACTACATATACAGGCCTTGTAAAACACACAGATGGTAAGTGGTATTATGTAGAGAATGGTGTAAAAACATCATTCAATGGACTTGTTAAGTACAACGGCAAATGGTATTATGTGAAATCTGGTGTTGTAAATAAAAGTTACACAGGGCTTGTTAAACATACCGACGGTAAGTGGTATCACGTGAAGAATGGCGTTAAAACATCATTCAATGGACTTGTTAAGTACAACGGAAAGTGGTACTATGTAAACAAAGGTGTTGTTGATAAGACATACACAAGTCTTTGCAAATATAATTCCAAGTGGTATTATGTAAAGAAAGGTGTAGTTGATTTTACATACACTGGTAATGTAAAATATAATGGAAAAACATACAAGGTTGTTAAAGGTGTAAAAGTTTAAAAAATACGGTATCACAATTGTGATACCGTATTTTTGCATCAATATTTAATTGTTTTCTTGCAAAAATGCAGGAAAAATCTGCAATTTTGCATTTTTATTGATATTGATTTACTTTTTTGATAAAATTATATTGAGTTATAAGAAACTTTTTTAGGTAAAAACGGAGTGGCTTTATGCGAATACTTATTTGTGATGATGAAATCAAAAATGTAAACACCTTGCAGACTTATGTTGAAGAATATATGGTTAATCATAGTGTTGCTTTTGAAATAGAAACCGCTACAAATCCAACTAATGTTGTTAAAAGTGATGCTGTTTACGATTTGGTTTTTCTTGACATAGAAATGCCCGAGCTTGATGGTTTTAAATTAGCTCGTGAGTTAAAAGAGAGAAACAGTAAAGTTGTGATTTTCTTTGTAACTGCGTTTGATGAATATCAGGACGATGCAATGGATTTGCAGGTGTTCAGATTTTTCGAAAAGCCATTTGATGTAAAGCGTTTATATTCAAGTCTTGATAAGGCGATGGAATATATTGACGGTGCTTATGTCGATGTGTTTGTCTATAACAATAAAGAGCATCAAAGAATTTTAGTTGATGATATCATTTTTATTAAAAGAGAAAACAGAAAAAACTATCTTTACACAAAAGATGGTGAAATTATTATTCGTGAATCAATTGAAGAGTGGGATGAAAAGCTTCCTACAACATTTTTCTATTTAGTTCATAAATCCTTTTTAATAAATCTTCATTATGTAACAAGATATAATTATACTGAAGTGTATCTTAATGAAACAATAAGAATTCCTGTTGCACCAAGAAAACAAGCTGATTTTCACAAGGCTTGGTTTAATTACCTTAAGAGGAGGTAAATTATGTTTTATTATACTATTTTAACAGTTGCATACATTATAGAATTATTTGCTACATACACAATTTTTTCTCGATTAGGCGAAAGAAAATTGAAACCTTCATTATGTTTACTTTCAGGAACAGAACTTTTTATTCTTGCCTTTTTAGTAAATATTTTATTTAATAATAGCGTTTTGCTGAATATTGTTGTTTATCCATTGGTATGTTTTCTTTTTGCTGTTTTATGCTTTAAGATTAAACCCACAAAAGCAGCATTATGGTCGGTTTTGTTAGAATTTATTTGTATAGCACTAGAATATATATTTGAGGCTATTTTAGCAATTGTTTCAAATGCAGATATTTCTGGTTATCGCGATAATGATTTAATTGCATTGTATGTTGTTATAACAAGCAAAGGCGTGTTCTTTTTAGTGTGCACATTGTTGTCACGTTTATTAAATGAAGAAAATCATTCAAATGTACCAATATCATTTTATCTTTACCCAATTTCTGCAATTTTGGTAATTACAACATTCTGGTATATAACAAATGATAATAAAACTTATCAGATTTTAATGCTCACAGTTGGTGCATTGTTGTTATTATCATCAATAGTTTTGTTTGTTACATATCAACGTAATAGTGAAAAAGAAAACGAACTTTTTCAACTTAAAAATGAAATGAATAAAATTGAAACTGAAACAACATATTATGATATTCTTGAAAAACAGAATCAAGATTTGATGATATTTGCACACGATGCTAAAAACCATCTGTCTGCAATCAAAAGTCTTAATGATAATCCACAAATTGATGAATATATAAATAAAATGAATGAGAGTCTTGCCACATATAGTAAGGTGAGTCATAGTGGTAATCACACTCTTGATGTTATCATCAATAAATATGTTACAGAATGTGAAATTAAAGATGTAAAATTCACTTTTGACATTCGTCTTAAAAATTTTGAATATGTTGAAGATTATGACTTGGTTACAATTTTAGGTAATCTTCTTGATAATGCATTGGAGTCTGCCGAAAAGTCAGAAAAGCGTGAAGTTTCATTATCTACAGATTATCGTAATACATATGATATTTTAATTATCACTAATAGTTGTGATATTGCACCGAAATTGGTTAATAAAAGGCTCTCTACTACGAAAAAAGATAAGACATTTCATGGTGTGGGACTTAAAAGTGTTTCAAAAACACTTAAAAAATATAAAGGTGATTATGACTGGGAATACGACCCAAAAAATAATGTGTTTACATCAACAGTGATGATTGCAAACAAGTAATATAAGTGTTTTTCTTGCAAAATGACCGTTTTTTTCGGCAGTTTTGCATTTTGCTGTACTTATAAAAATTTTTGTAATAAAATGTGAGTATCAGAAAATAAGGAATGGGAGATGAGAATTATGCAAAAAATGCGTAAGTTTTTATCCGTTATCTTAGCGATAATGATGGTGCTTTCTGTTTTCCCTATAACAGTTAGTGCTATTGATAGTGGTGACTGGACTTACTCTGTAATTTCAGAAGCAAATAAAACGGCTCAGATTACAGGTTATAGTGGTACAGAAACAAATTTAAGAATACCAACAACGATTGATGGTTATACAATAACTTCAATTGGTAATAAAGCTTTTTATAAAAATGCAACTATTACACAAGTTGTTATTCCTGAGGGTATAACATCAATTGGCAGATATTCTTTTTATTGGTGTAGTTCATTAGAGCGTGTTGTTATTCCTGAGGGTGTAAAAACAATTAGTTATGCGGCATTTGATTTTTGCGGTCAGCTTTCAAATATAGTAATTCCTGCAAGTGTAACAAAAATTGAAGATTACGCTTTTGAGTATTGCTCTAGTCTTAAGGTTGTATTCTTCTCCGGTACAAAAGAACAGTGGAAGGCAATTACAGTTGGTGAATACAACACTTACATTAAATCTAGCTCTCTAAATATTGATTATGAGTGTGAAAATAACCAACTTCTTAGTGGCTCTTGCGGTGCTAATGCTGTATGGTCATTAAATGTTGTTACAGGTCTTTTAACAATTTCAGGCACTGGTGCTATGGAGCGTTCTAGCATAATCTCACAGTTGCCTTGGTATTATTACCGAACTCTTGTTAAAACTGCTGTTATAAATAACGGTATAACAAGAATATGTGACTATGCTTTTAACGATTGTACAAAGCTCACAAGCGTGTCAATTCCTGCAAGCGTAGAATCAATAGGTTTAAATGTATTTAATTCTTGCACAAGTCTTAAAAGTATAAATGTTGATAGCAATAACCAATATTTTTCAAATGACCAGTATGGTGCATTATTCGATAAAGATAAAACATTTCTTTATAAATATGCTCTTGGTAATGGTGTATCAGATTATACAATTCCTGACACTGTTACAAAAATCAGAGCAGAAGCATTTGCCGAGTCTAAGTCTCTTAAAAACGTAGTCATTCCTGATAGTGTAACAGCAATTTATGCTAGTACATTTGAAGAGTGCAGACAATTAAAGAGTGTAGTAATCGGTAATGGGGTAACTGAAATTGGCAATTATGCATTTATGGATTGCTGGAATTTAGAAAAAATTGTATTTGGTAACAGCCTTACAACATTGGGTGAACAGGTATTTTATAACTGTGATTTTACAAGCATTGAAATCCCATCCAGCTTAACAAAGATTGGAAAACGTATGTTTGAAGAGTGCAATTACCTCAAAGAAATATTAATTCCTGTTACTATAACAGAAATTGGTTGGGGCGCATTTGATGAATGTACAAAGCTCACTGATGTGTATTATGGTGGCTCAGAAGAACAATGGGCAGCTGTTGTAATAAATGATAGCTATAATGATGCTATTAAAAATGCAACAATCCATTATAATACAGACCACATACATGCTTATGAGAAAACTGTTGTTGCACCAACATGTACAGAACAAGGCTATACTAAACATACTTGCTCACAATGTGATGATAATTATAATACAAACTATGTTGATGCATTAGGTCACACCTCTGAAGAAGGCACCGTAACAAAAGAGCCAACTTGTAACAAAGAGGGTGAAATGACTTGTGTATGTTCAGTTTGTGGTGATACATATATTAAACCAGTTGAAACTGCACCTCATACTGAAGAGATAATTCCTGCAGTTGCACCAACAAAAACAGAGACAGGACTTTCAGAAGGCGTTAAGTGCTCAGTTTGTGGTGAAATTCTTGTAGAACAGCAAGTTCTTCCTGTTTCAAATATCGGTGGCACTTGTGGTACAGGGCTTGAATGGAGTTATGATGAATATACTTGCACCTTAACTATTTCAGGTACAGGTCAAATGCAAAATTACACATCAAGTCTTGTTCCATGGAAAACATATAAAAAACGAATTAAAACAGTTATTATTGAAGACGGTGTAACTTCAATTGGTCACTATGCTTTCTATGATTGCCACTATATTGAAAATTTAGAAATTCCTGATTCAATAACAAGCATTGGTAATTCTGCATTTAATTCATGCTATGGTTTTACAAGTATTGTTCTTCCAGAAAACTTAGAAACAATTGGTGACTATGCTTTCTCTGGTTGTAATCTTGAAAACATAACATTCAATGATTCTTTAAAATCTATTGGTGATTATGCATTTTATGGATGCAGTGATTTTACAAGCATTACTCTTCCTGATAGATTAGAAGAAATAGGTCCTTATGCATTTTATATGTGCAGCAAATTAACAGAAATCACTATTCCTGATAGTGTTACTTCGGTAGGTGAATACGCATTCTATTATTGTCAGAAGCTTACAGATGTAATATTCTCAAAGAATATGACAGAAATACCTAAAGGAATGTTTTCTAATTGTACAGGACTTAAAAGTATTATAATTCCTGAACATATTACTTCAATCGGTGAAAGTGCATTTTCAGGTTGTAGATTATTGGCTAATGTATCACTTCCAAGTACATTGACAGAAATTGGTGTTTCAGTATTCAGTGGATGTACGGCATTGAAAGAAATTGATATTCCTGAGAGTATAACAACAATCGGTGACAGAGCATTTAGTGGCGCTGGTCTTACAAGTGTTACTCTTCATGATAACATTACCTCTATTGGGGTTGGTGCATTTTCAAAATGTATAAGTTTAACAAGTGTTGAGTTGTCAAATTCTTTGATAACTATCAGTGAATCTGCTTTTAACAGTTGTACCGCATTAGTAAGCGTTACTATTCCTACTTCGGTTACAACTATAAGCAAAAAAGCGTTTAATGGTTGTACTTCTCTGGCAACTGTGTATCTCCCGGATTCCCTTGTGAAAATTAATTCAGGTGTATTTGAAGGATGTACTGCATTGACAAGTGTATATTATGCAGGTCCTCTTGCAAGTTGGTTTGGCATTTCTTTTGTTGATTATTATGCCAACCCAATGCACCAAGCAGAATACTTATATTTCAATAATGAGTTCTTCACAGAAATTACTATTCCTGCAAGCGTAACAACAATAAACGATTATGCACTTTATGGTTGTGAACAATTTACAAGCATTACAATTCCAAGTACAGTTAAGACAATCGGAAATTTCGCATTCTATGGTTGCACGGAATTAACAAATCTTACATTATCAGAAGGCGTTTCAACTGTTGGAACAAGTGCTTTTGCTGACTGTGATGCATTAACAAACATTACAATCCCTGCAAGCATTACAAACTTTAAAACATATATATTTAGAGATTGTGATTCTTTAGAAAAGGTTACTTTTGCTGAAGGCGCTACACAAACAGGTTCATATATGTTTTATAATTGTCCTGCTTTAAAAGAGGTTAATCTTCCAAGCACATTCAAGACAATCAACTCTTATTGTTTTTCAGACTGTACAGCTCTTGAAACAATCGAACTTCCTGAAGGCTTTACAACAATAGGTGAATATCCATTTGCTGACTGTACAAGTCTTAAAGAGGTTAAAACTCCTGAAAGTCTGACAACAATTGGTGCTTATGCATTTGCTTATTGTGAAAGTCTTAAAGAATTCTATATTCCTTGTAATGTGAAAAGCGTTTCAGGCAGTATATTCTATTTCTGCTTAGGACTTGAAAAGGTTGAAATTTCTTATGGTGTGCAATCTGTTGGAGCAGCATTTTATGGTTGTTCAAATCTTGAAAGCGTAACAATTCCTGCTAGTGTAATATCAATAGCACAAAGCGCATTCTATTATTGTACATCTCTTAAAAGCATTGATGTTGATAAGAATAATCAGAAATATTCAAGTGAAAATGGTGTTTTATTCAATAAGGATAAAACAATAATTATTCAATATCCAGCTGGCAAGACAGAAAAGAGCTACGAAATCCCTGATGGTGTAAAAACAATACCGGAAGATTCATTCAGAGATTGTAAAAATCTTACAAGCATTATAATTCCTGCAAGTGTGAATAAAATCTATGGTTATGCATTCCAGGGTTGCACGGGTTATTTGAAAGATATTTATTATCCGGGCACAAAAACACAATGGAATGATATTACAAAAGATAGTTATTTTGACTCTAGAGTAGGGGATGTAAGACTCCACTGTGAATACAAGTCAGGTGATTATGAGTATACTGTAATTTCTGCAATTGATAAAACAATAAGAATTACAAAGTATAATGTTTATGAGTCTGAAACTAAACTTGTAATTCCAACAATCATTGATGGCTACATAGTAACTGAAATAGGTCCATCAGCATTTGCAAGTAAGACTTGGTACACAAGCATAGCAATTCCTGAAACTGTTACTAAAATCGATGAGCGTGCATTTTATCAATGCACAGGAATTAGAAAGATAATAATTCCTGAAAATGTAACAGAAATTTCAGCTAACGCTTTTAATGGATGTACTAACCTTTCAAAAGTATTGTTCAATAGTGGTATAAAAACAATTGGTATTGGTGCACTCAACAAATGTACAAAGCTTGCTGATGTTTATTATACAAGCACTGAAGCACAGTGGAATACAATTAAAATTGGTGCAGATAATGACCCACTAATTAATGCAACAAAGCATTTTGAATATGATGTAAATACTGGTACCGATTCAGGCACTTGTGGTGATAACCTTACGTGGTCATTCAATGCTTTCACTGATACATTGACAATTTCAGGTGCTGGTGAAATGTATGATTTTTCAAAAAATAATGCCCCATGGAAAGCTCACACAAGCGCAATAGAAACTATTGTTATATCTGAAGGTGTAACCTCAATCGGTGATTATGCATTTTATAATTACACAAATATTAAAAATATATCTATGGCTGATAGTGTAACAATTATTGGTGTTTATGCATTTTATAATTGTACAGGGCTTACAGATGTAGTAATCGGTAAGGGTGTAACAGCGATTGCTAGCAATGTATTTTATTATTGTTCAAATCTTAAAACTGTAACAATGTATAGTGCAGTGGAAGTAATTGCTACTTATTCATTCACTAACTGTTCAAAATTAACTGATGTTTATTATTTAGGCACTGAAGCAGAGTGGAATGCTATTTCAAAAGGAAGTTTTATGGCAGGTATTAGTCTAGGGTCAACTGGCCTTGAAAATAAAACAATCCATTTCCTTGGTGAAGAAACACACGAATGCAGTGAAGAATATGTTTGCGATTCAGTAATTACAGCACCTACTTGTACAGAAAAGGGTTACACAACATATACTTGCCGATGCGGTAAAACTTATGTTAGTGATTATGTTGATGTAATAGGTCATAAATACAATTCTGTTATAACACCACCAACTTGTGTAGATAAAGGTTACACAACACACACATGTTTACTTTGTGGTGACAGTTATATTGATACTTATGTTGATAGTCCTTTTGATGGCTCAGCACACGAATATGATTCAGTTGTAACAGACCCAACCTGCACAGAGCAAGGTTATACAACACACACTTGTTCAGTTTGCGGTCATAGTTATAAAGATGAATACGTTGATTTATTACCACACGATTATATTTCAGTTGTAACAGAAGCTACTTGCACAAAACAAGGATATACAACACATACTTGTTCAGTTTGTGACTATATCTTTATTAATGACTATGTAAATGCTCGTGGTCATAAATATGATGCTATAGTAACTGAGCCAACTTGTACAGAACAAGGATATACAGCATACACTTGTGAATGTGGCGACAACTATGTTGCTGATTATGTTGGTGCTGTTGGTCACAGCTGTTTTGAATGGGAGTTAATTTCTGAATCAACCTGCGACATCAAAGGTACAGAAAAGGGTGCGTGCTTATATTGCGGTATCGAACTTACTCAAAGAATACCGGCACTTGGTCATGATTTTGGTGAATTAGAACTTGAATATGACGCTACATGCACAACGCCAGGCCGTTATTCAAAATCTTGTTCAAGATGTGAAAGTAAAACCGCTATAGAAATCATCCCTGCAATAGGACATAACTATGGTGAGTGGGTGCAGGTTGACGATGCAAAATGCGGCGAATATGGTCGATTTGAACATTATTGCTCAACATGTAATGGCATCGAAATTATGAATGCACCTACTGAACACAAGTATTCGGTAGTGATAGAACATGTTGAACCAACTTGTACAACTGATGGAATTAATATAGTTGAGTGTGAAGATTGTGGACGCAGATTAACTGAAGTGCTTTCTGCAACTGGTCACGATTATACAGTTGAAGAAATTCATTCTGAAGCAACTTGCACAGAGCCAGGCTGTAAAACACAATATTGTTCATGTTGTAACTATGAAAATGAGATAATCACTCCTCCAATGGGTCACTCATATACATCACAAGTAATAACACCTCCAACTACTACAACTGAAGGTGTGGTATTGTTAACTTGTTTCTGTGGTGAGAAAGAATATCAAACAATCGATAAGCTTCCTTTAAACGTCATACTTCTTCCTGGTAAAGACAATACTAACAAAGACAAGGTTGATAAAGATGATACAAGTAAGGAAAATATCAACAAAGAAGAAACAACTAAAGAAGATGTTAGTAAAGACAGTGTTGATAAAGAAGATACTACTAAGGAAAATATCAGCAAAGAAGAAACAACTAAAGAAGATGTTAGTAAAGAAAACGTTGATAAAGACAATACTAACAAAGACAATGCTGATAAAGATAATGCTGATAAAGAAGACGTTAGTAAAGAAAATGCCGATAAAGAAGATTCTGGTAAAGAAATAACTACAGAGGATGCTAATAAGAATGATACTGAAATTATGCATAATTCAACTACAACCACTAAAATCGTTGTATTCGTATTATTGACACTATTCTTTACTATTGGTGCTTATATGATTGCACACGCAATTTTTATTCGCAAAAAACGTATTAAATAATTGTAGTAAAAACTGAATAAAAGAATCCGATGGGTGAGACCCCATCGGATTTTTTCTTTAATTTAATTGTAGATTACTTAAAATATCTGTTCAAAAGACCTTCAAATGCCTTACCGTGTCTTGCCTCATCACGAGAAATGACTATATTTCAACCAATATTAAGATATATCACACAATATATGTCACACAAAAAATATTTAATATATGATAAATGTGTTTTCTCTATTAAATTATTAAGGTAGAGCAATAGTCACTAATTACATTGTTCGCTAATCTATCAGTATATTACATTACGATAATATTACGAGAAAATACTTGTTTATTTTATTTGTAAATCCTTGACAAAATATAAAAGATAGTAGTAAAATATTATATCCATAATTGGGTAAATATTTATAATTATATTCTTTTTTAGGAGGGTACTGTTTTGACAGTATTTAACATCAAACAAGGTAACGATTATACAGAGTCATATTACAATAAAGATACAGGATTTGAAATCGGTTGTTACACCGTAAAGGAAATGAAAGCTCTTTACCCAGACGGGGGCATTCGTGTTGTTGGTCAGTTGGCTTATGGCAAAGACGAAATCGGGGCAATCGTTTCTAACGATATTGAAGAAATTGTTTATAAACCAACAACTTCAGCAAGATACAAAACTGTTGGATACATTGAGCTTGAATCAGGCTCATTTATTGCAGTTAAAAAGGACAATCTTCTTATAATAGTTGCGTTGATAGTTTTAGGATTTCTTGCATTTGTCGGTTTGATTGCAGGTCTTGGAATGTTGATTGGTGGCGGAGACGAAGAACCTACCACAACATCACCAAATATTCTTGATGTTAATCAGCAGCAAGGCTTAGGTGAACTTGATTTGCCAGAAAAAGTCGAAGATATGGGCTCGAAGAGTGTTACAATGAATGGTATTGCTCAGATTAATTTCAAAGCAGGTCAGGTTGAGCAGAACTTCATTCTCTCAAACTCTGAAAAGAATAAAGATATCTGCTTTATTGTATTTACAATTTATCTTGATAATAACGAGAATGGTATTATTGATGAGAGCGACGAAAAACTTTATCAGTCAGGACTTGTTCAACCAGGATATTCAGTTTCAAGATTTAACATTTCTCGTTCTCTTGAAGCAGGTGAATACAAGGCTATTGTTCATCAACAGCCATATTCATTTGACCAAGCAAGAACACCACTTAACAACTTTGTTGTTAAAACAGATCTTATTGTAAAATAAATTACTTTATATAGATTAGAAAACAGAAAGGAAGAAGAGTATGAAAAAGAAATTGTCTTCCAAAAAATGCATAGCACTTGTACTTGCTGTGGTAATGATAATCACTTCAATACCATTTATGATGATTAGTGCGTTGACAACAGGTGCCTATGACCCTGCACCATACTGGGGTGATGACCCAACTGACGAATATGGTGCAATTAACACTAACTTTGTGGCAACACTTAATTCCGATGGTAGTGTTGATATTATGTTCCCTGATGCCAATGCACAGAAAACATATAATGGTGGTAGCACAAAAACTATTGTAAAATATGTTTTCACACTTACTAAATTGCAAGAGGACGGAAAAAGAAAAGAAATTTATTCTGAAGTGTTCGATGCATCAGCAGTTGCAACAGGTGACGCAGACGCAAAATATCCAAACCACATCTATTATGGACCGGGTGGATTAGAGTCACTTCCTGATTATGATGTGCAGTCAACTTATGACGCAGCAATTATGGCTATTGATAGTGATGGTTGGTTCTCAGATAAAATCCATACTCTTTTAACAGATACACCTCATTATAATATTTCTGCTGACTTTTCACCAAATGAATCTTGGGTAGCTCGTGAAATGCTTCTTTTCAATGGAAAAGGCGGTGCACAGATTAATGGTGTGGCACAGACAGATGATGGTAAAGAAAATAATCGAGATTATAAGATATATAGTGGTTCAAAGATTGACACCAATGGCTATCTTGCAGAGACAGGATACAAGGGAACAGGTGCATATCGTTTCTGGATAAACGGAGAATATGATGGTACACCATATGGTGTTCAGACTACATGGAGCCGTTCTCACTATGATTTTACCAATGCTGAGGAAGTTTGGTTCTATCTTGATTTTTCTCGTGTAGATTTAACTAAAGTAGCATTTAGTTTATCATCTAATCAAAAAGTGTATACAACTTGGAGGAGTGCTGACAATACAGCTGATTCAGGTAACTATGGTGATATTTTCTCAACAGCATCCGTTGCAGGCGTGAACGCCGGAACTGTGACCGAAGGACTTTACATTCAGAATGATGATGGACTTTGGGAAAGTACATCAATGACAGATGGCTATTTTACAGAACTTGCTGGTTATGAAGGTTTTATCCGTATTCCTATTGAATATTTTATTCTTCAAGTTGACCAGAATTTGATGCACTATTCTAACACTGTAAAAGAAGAAAGTTTTGGCAACACATTAGATGCTTTGGAAAGTTGGGTTAACAGTGTATCTTTCCTTGATGCGACCTATGATAAGGTTATATTAACTGACACAAATGGTACTGTTAAGGGTGAATTCACAGACACAATTTCAGAAAAGATTTCATACAAGGCAGCCAATAAAGATGATTGGTCAGAAAAAGATGTTAGCTTTATTAATGTTGTTGTTAATCGTGCAGGTACACCGGTTAATGAAGCTTTATTACTTCAGGAGCGTTTTCAAAAGGTACAAGGTAGCTTTGATTGGAGTATATTGGGTAATCCGGATAGGTCCTATGAAATGGGTACTATGTTAAAAATGGATGTACCGGCAACTACTACAATCAACGGCACAACCTTAACATATTCAATAGATTATAAAAATGCTCCCAAAGCAATTTCTGACTTAATTTCAGCAGGTGTTGAGGTTGCAGGTTGGTCGGCAGATTCTGTTGCAAAGAGTTTCTATATTGACCAGGTTATGTTCTGTCAATATGCTGAAGGCGCAATTTTTAATTCAGATGGCTCAGTTGCAAGTACATCTTCAGTTAAATTCCCTGACGAAGGTGGCGACTTTGCCGGTGACTTAGGTTATAAGGTTGCTGGTTACTACGACAGAACTGTTGAAGTTCCAAAAGCAATTGCAAACTATATTACAGAATATGTAGGCAAAACACCTTCTCTTCAAGATGTTAATGTTCTTGAGATGATAAATGAAATAGTTCTTACATATAGAAATTGTTTCCCAACAGTTTTATCAACAGATAATGATACTGTTGTGTTAGAAAAAGCAATTACTTATTTAAATACATTAGGACATACAGATGCCTACAATAGATATATTGCGGCAAGAACATTTATTGAAACATATATAAATTTGGGTGATAGAGCCCGAAACTATAATGCGGTTATAGCTTTTGAATCAGGAGTAGAACTTCTACCTGAAATAGCTTTTGCTGATTACAAAGACGAGGCACTTAAGCAACAGCTTGAACAATTAATGGCTCTTTATAAGTCATTTAACTTAAGCCACTTTGAAATTCTTGGCGAAGAAGCAGAAAAGAAGTTCACCGAAATTTATAGTATTATTATGGGTGAAGAGGTTAAAACCGGTTACTCAATCGGTGGTTATCCATTTATCCCATTTAATGATTTTGAAACAAATTATTCGCATGGCCAGTTATCAGAGCTTTATTACGACAACTATGGTCTTGGACTTAACGCGTCTCAAGATGCAAGTAGCACAAAGAATTTTGTAACGTGGGTTTGTGATGATGTAATAAGTCACGTTAATAGTGTTTCGGGTATTGGTCGTGGCTGGTCACCAATGTTATTTAACCCAACAGCAAATGAAAGGGTTTATCCAAGTAAAGATTATTACGCACGAATGGATGCTATTATTTCAAATAATGGTTTTGATAATTCGATTGGTGCCAAAATACGTCTTCATGGTGATTTGAATTCCTTGACAGGTTGGAAAATGGCAACACTTTCTACCACATATCTTGGACAAAATGTAAATACATGGTCAGAACTTAAAGGACTTGACCTTTCTGCACTTGCGGTTTCAAATTCTATTAATACTGATACAGAAGCATCTCAAACCTTCGACCAACAGAATGTAACAAGATATGGTGCAGGTGTGATTCCAAACTCATTCGTTATGTACGTGGATTTCACAGATGTTGAAGATATATGTATGACAATTGGTTTTGTACTTGAAAAAAGCGACGGGACGGACATTGAATGTTATTTTAATGGTGGAGCTACAGACAAAACACCTGTTATCTATTTGCTTGATGAAAACGGTGATTGGATAGAGGAACATCTTTCGGCAACAGCAACTGACACTGATGCGGCAACAAGTTTGTTTAGTCGTGATGTTGCATCTTCAATATGTACAATTACCCCATCTACAAGCAACCATCTTGAAGGATACAAAGGCTTTATTCGTATTCCGCTTACAAATTTCAGAATTACAGAGCTTAAAAACAAGGTAGTTGAATATACTCGTGAAGATTATCTTATTCTTGATGATGAGCTTGATACCCATAAAATTAAACAAGCAAAAATTACATTCTGGGACGAAACAGGTGCAAATATAGGCAAGGAAGTAACTATAGATGCTATGGGATTTACTTATGACCCTGCTTGCGCAACTCGTACAAGTACAGATGTTAAAACTGAACTTGAAAATGATAATAGTATTACCGTTACAAATATGGACGAATATTTCGGCGTTAAGACAAATGACTCTGTTATAGTTGAAAAAATGATTGCCGAAATTGACCCTTATGTAGGTAAAGACCAGTTTATTGCAAATTGCAATGCGGTTGTAGAAGCGTACAACAAACTATCTCCATATCAGAAACAACTTAAAGAGATTGACACAGCATATAACACATTGTTCTATAACAAATATTATGATTTGTATATGGATTATGACAATGTAATTGCTCAGGAGCCTTGGGTTGCAAAATATGCAACAGCAGATGATTTGATTACAGACCTTAACACACTTGATTCAAAGGCAACAGGCTTTGATATAACAAATGAGGCTAACGCACTCGTTAAACCTTATAATACTGAAACAGGTACAATCAATTATACTGATTTGGGTATTGCAGATAAAGCAGAGGCTGAAAGAATAGTTGAAATATACGAAAAAGGCTATGCAAGACTCAGTAATGCCGAAAAAGCTAACGTTTCAGCTGATAACCTTACAAAATTGACAAACGCTTATAATGCTGCAAAGCGTTTACTTCTTCTTGAAGATTATTTGTCAGATGTAAACGGATTCAAAGATGAAATTGTTCAAATCTATACTGCAGGTACTGCTGAGCCAGATGTGAGAATGGTTTCTTACAAAAATCCAGAGTTGCTTGAAGCTATTGAACATTATGGTAATATGAGCGTTTTCGCAAAGAAAATGCTTAGTGAAACAAAAGATAATGCAAATGCAGGATATTCTAAGATGTATGCAGCGGCTGAGGCAATTTATGATAACTCGCATGCGGTTACAATTTCTAACGGCACAGCAATTGATGGTGGTGTTCTTGTGTTTGAAGACAGAATGCTTGCTTGTGCTGAAGATGTTAAGAATAAGATAAACGCAAGAACAGTTCTTGATAATGCAACACTTAACGAAATTGAGTATTGCCTTGGTCAGACAGAAAGTTTCTTGCCACGATATGCTCAGATTGATGAAATTAACATAGCATATCATGAACTTGTAGATTTATTACCTGTTGCAGACGTTGAAACAACTACAACGCAGGCATTACTTACAAATGCTGATGGTGGTGCTTCATATACAACAGATGTTGATTTGACTTATGTTGCTGCAAGACTTAACAGAACAATCAGTGTTTATGTTGTGTCTGACCATAAGTGGACACAGTCCACAGGCACAACTTATGATTTCGGTTACTTTGCAGTAAATGGAGCAACAGGAACAGACGGAACAACTATCTACACAAAGATTGGTGACTACGTAAACGGTGCAACAGCTGAAATTAATCCTGTAATTTCAGTTGATGAAACAGCATCAAAGAATGTTCCTAATGGTGCACAGTATTCAGGTACAATAAAAGTTGTAGCTTTTGATAGTGCTTTGATTACAGATGGTGTAGATTTCACAACACTTACACCTCTTGCAACAGTTGAAATTCCTGTTGTATTCTCGTCAACAAATGGTGCAGAACCGATGGTTTACGAAGTTACAATTCCTGCAAAAGTTGACATTGATTGGGACACAACCGACGCAGTTGACGTGTCATATTCAGTTGAGGCAACACTTGGTAGTAACACACTTTCAGTAAGTGTTTCTGATTCAGGTACTGAAAAAGGCAAGCTTACTGATACAACAGGCACACATACACTTGATTTCACAACAGAAAACTTTAAGGCTACAACATTTATAGGTGATGTAGCAGATGGAACAAAACCAACAGATATGCCAAGTATTACGGTTACAGGTTGGGATAGTGTTCCTGTTGGCAAATATAGCACACAGTTGACTTACACAGTTGACGTAACGAGTTAATGAGGGGAGGAGATGATAGAAATGAAAAAATTCTTTTCCGTAGGATTAGCAATTGTAATGCTTATATTTTGCATTATGCCGGTATTCGCGGGAAGACAGTCAATGGAGATTTCCACAAAGGCAGACCAGGTTGAATACGAGTTAACTTATCCTGCTGACATTGAAATTCCTTGGCAGACAACTGCTATGGACATTGGCGAAGTAACAGCAACAAAAATGCTTATTGAACCTGACAAAATGGTAAAGGTTTCAGTTTCTTCGCAGAACAGTTATAATCTAGTAAACGAAGCCGATAACGAAAAAAATATCGTGTACAGTTTACAGAATAAAGACATCTCTTTCTTCCCTGGTGATTATGGTGAAAACTTCACTCTTTCAGTAGAGGTTGAAGAAACAGAATGGCTTTACGCTGCAAGTGGTAAATACAGTGATATTCTTACATTCACTGCTGAATATACCGATGCAGTTTAATTAAGTATTTTAATCTTGAATAGGAGTAATATATTATGAAAAAAGTTTTATCATTGGCAATGGCACTCGTTATGATGATGGCAGTAATGGTTCCTGCATTTGCAGCAGAGCTTAAAGCAAATCCTGAAAGTGCTGATGTTATCATCAACACATCAACATTAAAAGATACTGATGATGACGGTGTTGGTGACACAGATGCAGAAGAATACACAGTTACAATCCCTGCAGATACAACAATTCCTTGGGGCACAGAAGAAACTGATGTTTCATACGCAGTTGAATCTCACCTTAAAAGAGATGGCAGAGTAAAAGTTACAGTAGCAGGCGCTGGTGTTATGAAAACTGTTGATGGTGTTTATGAAATTCCTTATACACTTACAGGTAATGGTGCAGCATTCACATCAGCTATTCCTACAATTTTCCCTGCAGCAGCACAGAACGTTGTTGTTAACGTTCCTGCTGACAACTGGAATTCAGCTGTTGTTGAAGCTTATAGCGACACTCTCACATACACAGCAGAAATCGTAAGAGTATAATTTTATAAATAATTAAAGGAGACATAGATTATGAAAAAAGTTATTTCTTTAGTAATGGCACTTGTTATGTTGATGGCAATTTGCGTTCCTGCTTTTGCGGAGGAACTTAACGCTAACAAGCAGTCAGGTACAGCAACAGTTGTGACAGATACATCAGCAATTACTGGCGATGGTACTTATACAGTTACTTACCCTGCAACAATGAATGTTGTATGGGGCACTGCAACAACAAATTTTGAGTATAAAGTTACATCACAACTTAAAACAGGTAAACTTGTAAATGTTGTAGTAGCAGATACTGGTGACGGACTTAACATGGTAAATGCTACAAACGTTAATCTTGCTTATACACTTGGTGGCACAGTTAATGGCACAACAACAAACCCTGTTGTTACAGACGCAACATTCAACTACAGCATCAATGTTGAGACAAGTGCATGGAATGCAGTTGCTATTGATACTTATAGCGATACACTCACATTCACGTCAACAGTTGTTGACGCTTAATTTTAACGATTAGGAGATACGAATTATGAAAAAAATTATTTCAGTAGTTCTTGCTTTTGTTATGATGATGGCAGTTATGGTTCCTGCTTTTGCAGCAACACTTGATGCATCATCAACCAGTGGCAATGCAACAGTTTTAGTTGATGGTGTTACAGATAAGGGTGAGGGAATATACTCAGTTGAAATTCCTGCATCAGTAGATTTTACATGGGGCGATGCAGAAAAAGCAGGCGAATATGCAATCACAAGTCAGGTTCAGACAAATAAACGTGTACAGGTTACAGTTGCAAAGACTAAGGAACTCACAAATGAAAATGATGCTACAGAAACAATTACATTCTCAGTTGCTGACGCTATAAGTAAGGCAACTAAGGCAGTTGTAAATGCAGAAGCACACGGATTCAAGCTTATAATTGACGATACTGCAAGATGGACAACAGCATCAATTGCAAAGTATGAAGGTACAATTACATTTGAAGCAGAACTCGTTGATGCTTAACTAGTAAAGTGAGGGCTTAATATGAAAAAAGCACTTTCATTAGTTGTTGCTCTCGTGTTAATGTTTACAATTTGTGTTCCTGTATTTGCTGCATCAGTAGGTAGTACACCTGTAAGAGTTGATGGCACAATAGTTGGTGCATCTTTTACAGTTGAGATTCCTGCAATAGCAACCATTACATGGGGGCAAACAGAAAAAGCAATTGAATATTCTGTTTACAGTCAGTTGGAAACAGGCAAAGGCATAAAAGTTTCTATTTCTGCAGATATTGACGGTAAAATGAAGAATACAGCAAACACTGCATTCCTTGAATACTCATTGAAAAATAGTACAACTGAATACACTACAACTCAGTCAGTTATTTCTTCTGCAAATCCAGAAAAATCAAGTGTAGTAGTTCAGATTCCTGAAACAAATTGGAGTAAAGCTTCAATTGATAATTACGTTGGAACATTAACATTCAGTGCAGAACTCGTAAATATTTAACAAATATTATAATTTGTAAAAGAGGTT
>JAZLBG010000052.1:0-7535 GCA_045613585.1 Candidatus Fimenecus sp.
GGGAGAGATAGGCTTTAATAGGCGTTTTTGACTACCCCTCAGTCAACTTCGTTGACAGCTCCCTTACTCGCCTGCCGGCTCAGACAGCGCTAATTCGGCATCCACCGGATGCCCGCGCCCTGACAAGGGGAGCCGAGAAAACGCATATAAAACAGTTAGACAAACTCAAATTTATCTCACAAACACAAATTCTACTTAATTCTTGCATTATGTCTTTATCTTTGATAAAATAGACTGATTATGATTTTTGAGGTGTAGTTATGGGATTTATTCCTTACAATTCAAGGGATTTATTCTTTAAAAATAAATTTGGTAGTATCTGTGTAGGTGAAGAAATCCATCTTCGCCTTGTTCTTCCACGTTCATTTTGTTGTAGTGGTGCATGCCTTATGCTTCGTCGTGATGACAGTGTTTATGAAGAGCACTCTATGATGTGGGCAGGTATGTGCGGTGATGATGCTGAAATTTGGGACATTCACACAACAGTTGAAACCGAAGGGTTGTATTGGTATCACTTTGACTATTTCTCTTCTTATGGTAGAAGTTCTATTTTGCAAACAGATGACGGAATTGGTGATTTTTCTGGCAATCATCTTGCTCGTAAAGACTGGCAACTTACTGTTACAGAAAAAGATTTTACTACTCCCGATTGGCTTAAAGGTGGCATAATCTATCAGATTTTTCCTGACCGTTTTTATAATTCAAATGTTAAAAAAGAAAATGTACCAACAGACCGTGTTATGCGTGAAGATTGGGGCAACGAGCCTGAATGGAAACCAACGCCTGAAGGTAAAGTCCTTAACAATGATTTTTTTGGTGGCGACCTTAAAGGAATAGAAGAAAAACTGCCTTATCTTAAAGATTTAGGCGTTAGTTGTATTTATCTCAACCCTATTTTTGAAGCACATTCAAATCATCGCTATGATACTGCTGATTATGGAAAAATTGACCCTGTTTTAGGCGACGAAAAAGATTTCAAAAATCTTTGCAAATCTGCAAAAAATCTTGGTATCCACATAATTCTTGATGGCGTTTTCTCTCACACTGGGGATGATAGCGTTTATTTTAATAAAAAAGGCAGATATTCTACACTTGGTGCTTATAACTCAACAGAAAGTCCATATTATAAATGGT
Source organism: Candidatus Fimenecus sp. (assembly GCA_045613585.1). GTDB lineage: Bacteria > Bacillota > Clostridia > Oscillospirales > Acutalibacteraceae > Fimenecus. The sequence goes on from JAZLBG010000052.1 coordinate 1,135, forward strand.
ACAAATTCGAAAATCACCCTGACAAATACCAAAGCTGGTGGGGCTTTGAAACCTTACCTGAGGTTATTGAAGAGGGTGAAGAATATCGCAACTTTATTAACGGCAAAGGCGGTATAATTGAAAAATGGCTCAAAGCAGGTGCAAGCGGATTCCGTCTTGATGTCGCCGACGAATTGCCTGATATTTTTATTGACGAATTAAGAGCAAGACTAAAAGAAACTGACCCACATGCACTTCTTATGGGTGAAGTTTGGGAAGATGCTACAACAAAGCACAGTTATGGTAGTCGCAGACGATATCTTTTAGGCAGTCAGTTTGACTCTGTTATGAACTACCCTTTTGCTAATGCTATTATTGATTTTTGTCGTAATGGCAAAGCAGAATATTTTATGTCAGCTATTATGCAGATTGTTGAAAATTATCCAAAACAATGCCTTGACGTTATGATGAATCATATCGGCACTCACGATACAGAGCGTGCAATCACTAAAATTGCAGGTGAAAGTTGTGAATATCGTGACAGAGCGTGGCAATCTTGCCATTCATTAGGTGATAAATATCAAAAAGGCGTGCAACTTCTTAAGTGTGCAGTTGCTTTGCAATTCACTCTCCCCGGCGTGCCGTCTGTTTACTATGGTGATGAAGCAGGAATGGAGGGTTATAAAGACCCATTTAATCGTGGTTGCTACCCTTGGGGTAATGAAAATCTTGAACTTCTTGATTTTTACAAGGCAATGGGCAAAATAAGACGTGAAAATCCAGTTTTTGAAAAAGGATACTTCTCCCCTGTTTCTTCAATGCTTGGATGTGTAGCATATCGCAGACACGACGAAAAAGGTGATGTTATGGTAATTGTAAATCGCAACGAGCATCCTATTTCTTACAGATTACCTGATTACTGTACAAATGCAAAAGCACTTTACGGAAATACCCCTGAAAACAACGAAGTGCAGATTGATGGTTGCGCTTTCGTGATACTTGCCTTGTAAAGCAAATGCATATATGATATTATTTTATTGAAAAAATTATTGGTGGTTAAAAAAATGACTAAAGCATTCGGCTATTTACCAAAAAATCAAAGAATTTTATGGCTTGCACTCCGCATTATCATTCTTGCTTGGGGTGTTTATGGTCTTTTTCACGGGTCTGTTGTTGAGTTTTTAGAGGCAATTTTTGCAATCATATTCACTCACCTGTGGGATTTCTTTCAGATTTTTGGCAAAAAGTCATTTATTATTGAAGTTGAAGCATCAACACAAACTATGCTTTCTCTTTTTATTTTTATTGCTGTTTGTGTAGGCTCAACGCTTAACAACCGTACCACATTTGAGCATTTCGACATTGTAACACACTGTGCATCAGGCGTACTTTCTGCTTGGTTTGGTTACGATTTTGCAAATATTATCTATCGCAAACGTGGTGATTTAGGCCCTGCTATGTCATCACTTTTCTCACTCGCTTTTTCACTCAGTATTGCAGTAGGTTGGGAAATTTATGAATTTTCAATGGACAAGCTTTATGGTATGACTTTACAAAAAGGCAATACTGACACCATGATGGATTTTATCAGTTGTGCTATTGGCGCAGTAATCACTATGCTTTTAGTCGCGTTTTTACGTAATGGTATTATCGGCAAAAACAAAGGAAAAATCCAAGAAGAGCGTCGTCTTGAAAAAGAAAAACGCCTTCTTAAAGATAAACTTTATCTTGATTACATTAACTCACAGGAGGAAAAATAATGAAAAAAATTATTTCACTTCTTCTCACAATACTTATGCTCTCACTTATGCTTACATCTTGCTCAAAACCCGCAAAAGTGAAAGTAAATGGTGTAAAAATTGATAATGAAATCTACACATATTTTGAAAACAGCCTTCCAAAAGACGAAAACGGAAATGTAAGTGAAGATGCAATTAAAAATGCAATTTCTCGCTATGTTACAATCAATTCAGAGTTTGCTAACCGTAATCTTTCAATTGATTCCGATGTTAAAGGTGCTCTTTCAAAATCAGTAAACGACCTTTGGCATCTTTATGGAAATCACTATAACAAACTTGGTGTTTCAAAGCAGACGCTTTATAAAATTGAGCTTTCAAAACAATATGAAAACACTCTTCTTGCTGACTACTTCAGTGATGTAAGTGAAGACGAAATAAAAGAATATTTTAAAGAAAACTATATTGCAATTCGCTTTGTAACAGGTTATCTTTTTAATATTGATGAAACTGGTGCAAGTGTTGCTATGACAAAAGAACAAAAAAATTCTGTAATTGAATCATACAATTCAGTTGTTACTCTTATCAATGAAGGTACTCTTATTGAAGAGGCTGTTGCATCTTTAGGTGAAAACACAGAAGTACACAACACACTTATCAACGCCTTTTCTGATGGTACTTTTCCACAAGGATTTTTTGAAAAAGTTAAAGGTGTTGAAACAGGAAAAACTGCAACAATCACTCTTGATGACTACATTTTCCTTGTGCAAAGAATAGATGTTTTTGACAAAACATACGGATATTATGAAAACAACCGCACAGCTTGTCTTGAAGCAATGAAAGGTGACGAATTTTCAAAAGTTATCGACAATTGGTCTAAAAATTACATAGCAGAATAAAAAAATTGTCATTCTGAGGAGTGAAACGACGAAGAATCTTTTAATTCAGTTAAGATTCTTCGCACGCTCAGAATGACATTGAATAAATACGCCTCCATAGTTAAATGGATATAACAAATCCCTCCTAAGGATTAGTTACAGGTTCGATTCCTGTTGGGGGTGCCAAAAAAATCCACCCACTCAACCGAGTGGGTGGATTTTTGCATTCTTTTACATATTCTTTTCAAGGAATTTTACAACATCGCCAACAGTTTTGATTTTTTTAACTGCTGAATTTGGAATATCAATATCAAATTCATCTTCAAGACCACAAATAAGTTGAATGAAACTTAAAGATGTAAATTCAAAATTTTTATCAAGTCTTGTTTTTTCAGTAAAAGCTAAATCGTCACGGCCTGTTACTTCTGAAAAAACTTTTTCAATTCGTTTAATCATAAATTATCCCTTCTTTTCGTTCATATCTGCAGTAAGTTTCTTGAAATTAATTTTACCCATAGCAGTTCTTGGCAACTCTTCTTGGAATATAACATCTCTTGGCATTGCAAACTCTGCAACATTGTTTTTACAAGCCTCAAGTATTCTCTCGCGAAGAGCATCAAGGTCTGCGCTCATACTTGTTGGCTGAACAACTGCCACTACACGCTGACCAACACTTCTGTCTTCAATACCAATTACACAGCTCACTGCAACGCCATTACAACCATTAATTACCTCTTCAATCTGTGTTGGGTAAATGTTGTAACCTGCTGAAATAATCATTTTGCAGTGTCTTTGACGATAATACAAATATCCGTCTTCATCCATACAACCAATATCACCTGTATGAAGCCATTTTTCTCCGTCTTCGTGCATCTGTAAAGCAAGGTTTGTTTCAACTTCATTTTTGTAATAGCCCTTCATAAGTGTAGGACCAGTTATACAGATTTCACCATCTTCACCACGAGGCAATTCATTGTGAGTACCAAATTCGCAAATCTTGATTTTATTGTCAGGAAGTGGTAATCCTGTACTACCATATTTGTGTGCAAAGAATGGACTGATACAAGCCGCAGACAAGCATTCTGTAAGACCATATGCCTCTGTCATCTGCTCAGTTGAGCCGCCCTTTTCAAGATATTTATCCATTCTGTTATGAAGTTTATCACTCATTTTATCCCCTGAAAATGCAACCATTTCAAGGAACGATAAATCTTGTTTTTCTATCTCTTCTGAACGAGAAAGTGCTTCAAACAAAGCAGGCACAGCATACACGTGATTAATCTTCTTTTTGAAAATAAGCTTTGTGCAAGCCTTAAAATCAAACTTAGGAACAAGAAAAACACACATTCCGAAATAAAGCATTGTGTGCATACACATAGCAAGCCCAAATCCATGGAAAACAGGCATAAGTGCCAAAGCTTTTTTACCTGCTGCATCTTTTGTATTGTCACGCTTGATTTCTTCTGCTTGAATTGCCATACAGTTAAAAGCACGATTATGTATCATAACGCCTTTTGGAATACCTGTTGTGCCTCCACTATAAAGAATAGCAGCAATATCGTCACCTTTTCCGTCATCAACAGGAAGTGGCTCTTTTCTCTGTTTGCCTCGTTTAAGAAAATCATTCCAATAAACAACATCATGATTTGGGTTAAAACTCAAATCTAACTTATTCTTCATCAGATAAAGCGGTTTAAGATACGCAGGAAGCGCATCTGCAATTCTTGCTAAAATCATTACAGGCTTTTGTGATGTTTCCCACTCAACCTCTGCAAGTTTAGGATAAAACATATCAAAAGTAATAACCGCTTTGCTATCAACATGCTCAACAAATCTTTTAATTTCATTTGCAGAAAGTAATGGATGAATCATATTAGCAACTGCACCCATACGATTGATTGCATAAACAGAAATAAGCGCTTGTGGTGTATTCGGTGCAACAACTGAAACAAAATCGCCTTTTTTAACGCCACTTGCCAACAAAGACTGTGCAACCAACTCAATCTGCTCAATCATCTGTGAGAATGTGATTTTTTTGTTATTGAATTCTAAAGCGTTATAATTTGGGTACTTCTCAGCAGTTTCTTTTAAAAGAGAAACCATTGAAAACTCAGGATATTCTGGGCGAAAATTTTCAGGAGCATGATTATCACTCCAAATATTTCTTTCACGTCTCATTTTATTTCTCCGTGTTTTCGTAATTTAAGGACTAAACAACCTCAATATAATTATAATCAAAAAATTGCAAATTTCAAGAGCTTTTGGCCAAATGCGACAGGTTGTTGATTGTGGTGTTTTTCCTTGACATCTTGCCCTATTATAATATATAATAAATTTATATATAATTAATTATAATAGGAAAATTATGCGTACAAAAAGCATTCTTTAAGGAGTAGTAAAATGAAATTTAAGCTCACATCTTCACAAATGAATTTCTACAACAAAAATTTCACTCTGGACCAACAAATTTGGAATCAGGGTGTTATGGAAATATTCCCAAAAGTATATTCTTATGAAGAAATTAATAATGCATATAATAAACTTGTAGAAACTCACGATAGTCTTCGCGTAAAACTTCGCGAAACAGAAGATGGTATTATGGCAGAAGTGTGCGAGCATGAACACATTAACTATCGCTTCTGGCAAGTTGAAACTGAAGAAGAGCTTATGCAAAAAGCGCAAGATTTCCTTAACGAGCCAAAAGACCGTTATGGCCTTTTAGTTGACTGCGCAGTTTTCCAAACTCCAACAACATCAGGCGTTATGATTAATGCTCATCACATTGTTATTGACGGATTCAGTGCATTAGCTATGACTTCTCATGTGAACGAGTTTTTAAAAGATGAAAATTTCGCACCTGATGTGCAAAAATATGCCGATTATGTTGAAGCTGAAGAAAAACATAAGCAATCTCGCCGTTATGCAAAATCTCAAGAATTCTGGCTAAAAGAATTTTCAATTCAACCTGATTGCAACATCATATCAGCATCTACAAATTCATTAGACTTTTCATCAACAGAGGCAAATCACGCTATTTCGCCAGAATTGATTGACAATATTAAAAATTTCTGCACAATTAACGATATTTCAATTACAACATTCTTCAACACAGTTCTGTCAATTTATTTATCACAAAAATATGGAACAGAAAAGCTTACTATTGGTACTCCTGTTCTCAACAGAACTTCTGCATTAGAATTCAACACTGTTGGTCTTTATATGCATCTTTTACCATTAATCGTAAATCTTTCTGACGATACCTTTTTAGAAAATGCAAAACAAATTGAAGATTTTCAACTCAATTTGTTTAGACATCAAAAATTCACACAAAACGACATAAAAGAATTGCTCAAAGAAAATGGTAAAGAACAAAACAATCTTTTTGATGTTGCTTTTAATTATCAGGAATTTGATAAAAAAGATGAATATCAGTTTGTTTTTAGATACAGCAACTATCTTTCACTTCCATTGGAAATACATTTACATAGATTCAATGGAGAAAATTTCAATCTAAAAATTCGTTACAAAACCGCTTTGTTCAGTGAAGAAGAAATTAACATTATGCTAAAGGCTATTGTTGCCCTTGCTAAAAACGCACTTGACAATAGTGATAAAAATATCCATTCCCTCGGAATGATTTCTGCCGAAGACCAAGAAAAAATCAACACTTTCAACAACACAGAATACACATATGATATTCCAGAAAACACAACTCTTTACTCATTGTTTGAAAACCAAGCAACAATGAACAGTGACAAAGTATGTATAATTGCAAATGATAAAGAAATCACATACAAAGATTTCAAAG
>JAZLBG010000053.1:0-39246 GCA_045613585.1 Candidatus Fimenecus sp.
ATGAAACAGGTTGACCCAGCTTCTGGTATGCCTTCAAACTCATGTATCGTTGGTCTTGTAATCGTTGCTGCATGGCTTGTTTACTTCTATGGCGCTAACCTTACAGCTACACCTTGGTTCGGCAAGTTCAGCTTTGACTCATCAGAACTTCCAATCATCACAATCTATGCTCTTTACATTCCAATGTTCATTAAGTTCATGATTAAAGAAAAGGGACTTCCAGCAATTAAGAGATTTGTTCTTCCAGCACTTGGTATTATCGGTTCAGCATTCATGGTTGTTGCTGCTATCTACTCACATGGTTACACACCATACATCACAGCAAAAGAAGCAGGCGCAGGTTTCTCTTGCCCAGTTCTTTTCTACCTTATCGTATTCGCAGTAATTATGGCTATTGGTGCTATCGTTATGAAGCCAAAGAAAAAGGCATAATTGAGTTAATACTTAAATTCAAAAAGCACTTGTTATTTTATAGCAAGTGCTTTTATTTTTTTATTATTTATGGTATTATATATAGAGTTTTGAAAGGTGGTGGAGTTATGTTTGAAGATTTATTGACAACTGAATCAAGTTGGGAATTTTTGAAGAATACTCCCCTACCTATTGCAGTTTATGGCACAGGTAACGGTGCAGACAGAGTGTTTGAGGAGTTTGAGAGTCTCGGCATTACTGCTTCGGCAGTAGTTGCAAGTGATGGATTTGTGAGAAGTCGTACTTTTCGTGGATTTGAGGTTAAGTCAATCTCTCAACTTGAAAATGAAATCGGGGATTTTGTAATTGCACTCTGTTTTGCCAGTCCCCTTACGGAAGTTATTGAGAATATCAAAGCATTAGCATTGCGACACAAGGTGATTATGCCATCTGTACCCGTTTATGAAAGTGAAATTTTCAACAAGGATTTCCTTAAAAACAATCTTGATGATATCCAACTTGCTTACTCTTATCTTGCAGATGAACAATCTAAAAAGGTATTTGAGAATATAATCCGTTTTCAGATTACAGGTGATTTGAATTACTGTTTTGACTGCGAAAGTGAAAAGTGCGAGGCTTTTGAAATCTTAAATTTAGGTGAAAACGAAAGGTTTCTTGACCTTGGGGCTTATCGTGGGGACACGGTTCAAGAGTTTTTGCACTATGCAAAATCTTACAAAAAAATTGTTGCAGTTGAACCTGATACAAGAACATTCAAAAAGTTACAACTCAACTGTGAAAAACTTGAGAATTGTGTTACACTCAACAATGCAATATGGAGTGAAAACTGCACTCTGACTTTTGACGGAAACAAAGGTCGTGGGGCATCGGCAAGTAGCAACGGTGTTGAAAAAGATGCAATCTGTCTTGATTATATTACTGAAAAGTATGGGAATTTTTCATACATAAACATTGACATTGAAGGTGCAGAAAGTGAAATGCTTAAAGGTGCTGTCAACACACTAAAAAGCAAGCCTAAACTCTGTATGGCAGTTTATCACAAAAGCGAAGATATTTTTGCACTTGTAAATCGTATTAAAGAAGTGAATGGGGATTACAAAATTCATATGCGTCATCACCCACACATTTCATTCTGGGACACAAACATTTATTGTATATAGGTGAATTTATGGCTATTAAACTTATTGTTACTGACCTTGACGGTACATTTCTCAATACAAATCATGTGACAATTCCTAAAGAAAATATTGAGGCATTCAAGCGTGCACACGAAATGGGCATAAAAGTTGCAATCGCAAGTGGCAGAACTAAAATCCTTACCGATTATCTTGTAGAACAACTCCCCTTTTTAGATTATCTTATTACTTCAAATGGTGCAGTTGCTTATGATTTACATACAAGCAAGGTTATCTGTTCAAAGCTTATGAGCAATGCTAAATCTGTTGAGATTTTTAATATTTTGAAAAATTATAATCTTATTTATGAAATCTATTTTGACGGAAAGTGCTATATGAATAATGAGAGTTATGCTATGTTTGACACAGAGCATGTGTCGCCTCACATTCACGCTTTACTTAAAGATTTTATTAAACCTGTTTCATCTCTTGAAGCTCTTATTGACGGAAAAGGCATTGAAAAGCTTAACATTCTGTCACTTACAGGTGAAGAAAGACTTGAAATTGAAAGTAAGATTTCAGATGTTGCATTTGCTTCTTCATTCCCTATTGTAAAAGGTGTAAATGGTAACCTTGAAATGACTGACAAAAACGCTACAAAGGGATTTGCAGTTAAAGGACTTTGTGAAGCCCTTGGCATTTCAAGTGAGAATGTTATGTGCTTTGGTGATGGTGAAAATGACTGCTCTATGCTCTCTTTTGCAGACTACTCTTTTGCTATGGCAAACGGAAATGACCTTGCTAAATCCACTGCAAAATTCACAACTGACACCAATGATAACTTTGGTGTTGCAAAAGCGATAAACAAATATGTATTCGGTGAGTAAAATGGACATTACAAAATTCAAAGGTGCAATTTTTGACCTTGACGGCACATTGCTCGATTCTATGCACATATGGCACGATGTTGACGAAGAATTTTTTAGCCGTAGAAATCTTAAAGTCACAAAGGAATATGTTGATATAATCAAGAATATGCACTTACCTGCTGCTGCAGTTTATACAAAAGAAAAATACAACATTAAAGAAAGTGTTGAAGAAATTGTTGACGAATGGTTAGACCTTTGTGCACAAGGATACCTTAACAATGTTGATTTGAAAGACGGGGTTTATGAATATCTTAAATCACTTCACGAAAAAGGTATTAAAATGGCTTTTGCAACTGCAAGTGAAAAGGTTGTTTGCGAAGAAACTCTTAAAAAACACGGGATTTTTGACTTTTTCTCTGCTTCGGCTTATGTAAGTGAAATCAACATTGGCAAAACTGAACCTGACATTTATTTACTGGCAAGTGAAAGAATTGGTGTGGCACCTGAAGATTGCATAGTATTTGAAGATATTATTGAGGGAATCCGTGGTGCAAAAAAGGGCAGATTTACAACTTGTGGTGTTTACGACAAAAGTTCGGCAAAAGACCAAGATGAAATTCGTAAAATTGCAGATTATTACATAAAATCCTTTGAAGAATTATTGTAAACTTATACACTTTTACACTTTACAAATGACTCAAAAAGATTTATTATATTAATAGCAAATATTGTTAATTTTTTTAGAAAGAAGAATGATATATGGAAAAAACAGTTTTAGTTGAAACAAGTGCAAGACACGCTCACATTTCACAAGAACACCTTGAAATTCTTTTCGGTGAAGGTTATGAACTCACAAAGAAAAAAGACCTTTCACAACCTGGTCAGTACGCTTGTGAAGAAAGAATCGCAGTTATCGGCCCTAAAGGTCAGTTCCCTGGTGTTTCAATTCTTGGTCCTGTAAGACCTGCTACTCAAGTTGAAATTTCTGCTTCTGATGCTCGTTCAATTGGCGTCGCAGCAGTTGTTAGAGAATCTGGTGACACAGCAAACACACCTGGTTGCAAAATTGTTGGTCCTAAGGGTGAAATTGAAATTGAAAATGGTGTTATCGTTGCAAAACGTCATATTCATATGACTCCAGACGATGCAGAAAAATATGGTCTTGTTGACAAGCAAATCGTTGAAGTTAAGGTTGAATCAGCTGACAGAACTCTCACATTTGGTGATGTTGTTGTACGTGTAAACCCTGCTTTTGCACTTGCTATGCACATTGATACTGACGAATCAAATGCAGCACTCTGCACACCTGGTACAATGGGTATTATTCTTTAATTTAGTACATAATAAAATAAGGTCTGATAGTTAAATCTATCAGGCCTTTTCTTTTTTGCTTATATAGAAAATTATTGGTTTTTGTATTTCAATTTCTTTCTCATATGGCTTTGTTATTGCTTTATAAAAGCTATATTTTGCCATTTTAACATAAGGCAACACATAGAATATTGGAATTATCAATACGCAAGACAATAACCAACCCACAAAAGACAAACAATAAAATGCATATCTGACTGTATTATTTTCGGTAAGGATTATACTTTTTTCAATTACTTTCAATGCATTGATATCAGTTTCTGTAAAAACAACAAAATTGCACATTGAATATCTTTTAAGGGTTACATAAATAAAACTTATTCCAATAATAAAAAGTATTACCGATGATATAAAAAGAGTTAGCATTACATTGAATGTGTATTCTCGTGATTGTATAGAATAATAAAGGGTTGCAATAGTTACTGTACTGGGTAATAAATAAAAACTACTCCATGCCACTGATAGAAAGAATTTTAATATTGACACTGTTATCACAGTCATATATTGACGAAATTTTAGTTTTATATGTTTTTTATTGATTTGTGAATAAAAATACTTTTGAGAATAAATTTGTGATATTTTCCACAACACAAAAGAAATACACACATTTAAAGTAAAAAGTGACGCTTTTATATATACATCATAAAATGAAATAGGTGAAATAAAATTAAAGTTTATATCTTTTAGAAAAATATACAAATAATAATTTAAAAGACACAGAAAAACACTAACTACATAAGGCAAAAACGCAACACAGAAACAATTAAAATGATTTTTCATAAGTTTTTTCTGCGCATTAAGTTTAATATATGAAAATTTCATTTTACTTTCCCCCTTTATAATTATTGTGGACATAAATCAAAAAAATAATACCTAAAGGAGATAAAATTATGTGTGGAATAGTTGGTTTTGTAGGAGAAGAAAAAGCAGCACCTATTCTTATTGACGGGCTTAGAAGACTTGAATACCGTGGCTATGATTCTGCTGGTATTGCAATAAATGACAAAGATGTTACGATAATCAAAGAAAAAGGCAGAATTGATAATTTAGAAAAGGAAGTCACAAAAGTAAATCCACAAGGCACAATCGGAATTGGTCACACCCGTTGGGCTACTCATGGTGTGCCTGACAAAACAAATGCTCACCCGCACAAATCAATGAACGAAATTGTTACCCTTGTGCATAATGGAATTATTGAAAATTACCTTGATATTAAAAACGATTTAATAAGCAAAGGTTATGAGTTTAAATCTCAAACTGATACTGAAGTTATAGCACAACTGTTTGAAAGTCTTTATGACGGAAATGCTCTTAATACCCTGATTAAGACCGCCAGCAAGTTAGATGGCTCTTATGCAGTTGCAATGCTTATAAAAGGCTACGAGAACAAAGTTTTTGCTATGAAAAAAGATAGTCCTTTAATTGTGGGTAAAGGTAAAAACGAAAACTATCTTGCATCTGATATTCCTGCTCTTCTCCCCTACACTCGCGAATGCTATATTGTAAACGACAATGAATTCATTGAAATTTCAAAGGATGAAATCAAAGTTTATGATAAATATGGTATTGAAAAACCTTGTGAAATCAAAACTATCAATATGAGTGTTGAGTCTGCTGAAAAAGGCGGATATGACTATTTTATGTTAAAAGAAATCTATGAGCAACCAAGGGCTGTTCACGATACAGTTTCACCTCTTATTAAAAATGGTAAAATTCAATTGCCATTCCAGTTTCCTGAAAACTTTATTAAAAACTTAAAGCGTATTTATATTGTGGCTTGCGGCAGTGCATACCACGTAGGTTTAACTGCAAAATATATTATTGAAGATTTGGCACGTATTCCCGTAACAGTTGATATTGCAAGTGAGTTTCGTTATAGAAATCCTATAATTAAAAAAGATGACCTTTGTATTTTCATAAGCCAATCAGGTGAAACTGCAGACACTCTTGCATCTTTACGCGAATCTAAAAAACGTGGAGCATTTACATTATCAATCGCAAATGTGCTTTACAGTACAATTGCAAGAGAAAGCGATGGTGTAATTTACACAAATGCAGGGGCAGAAATCGCAGTTGCTACCACAAAGGCTTTTTCAGCTCAACTTAGTGTGGCATATATTCTTGCATCATTTTTAGCACAGGAAAAAGGTCTTGTTAATGATAAATATATCGAGAATTTCACTAATGAGATGCTTTCTTTGCCTGAAAAAATCAACGCTACACTTAACTGTGACCATATTGCAAAAGCACTTTCAAAGCATATTGCGACAAAAGAGCATATTTTCTTTATTGGTCGCGGAATTGACTATCCTCTCTGCCTTGAGGGTGCTCTTAAACTTAAAGAAATTTCATATATTCATTGTGAAGGATACGGAGCTGGTGAATTAAAACACGGTACAATTTCACTTGTTGATGAAGGCACCATTGTTGTTGCAATTGCTACTGACGACGCTCTTTATAGCAAAATGGTCTCTAATATTAAAGAGGTAAAATCACGAGGAGCATGGGTAATCGCCGTTGTAAAAGAGAATCGAAAAGGTATAGAAAATATTGCTGATGAAGTAATTTATATTTCTGATATATCACCATATTTCACGCCATCACTTACAGTAATTCCTTTGCAATTACTTGCATATCACACAACAGTTGAAAAGAATCTTGATGTTGATAAACCAAGAAATCTTGCAAAAAGTGTAACTGTTGAATAATTGAATTTATATAAAAAACGGTGAGAGAATTTTCTCTCACCGTTAGATATAAATTGTGTATTATAAATTCAATTATGCTTCTTCTCTTCTTTTTGCAACGATAACTGTTGTAACAACAACTGCGATAATTGCAAGTGCAATAACTGCAACTGTTACATAAGAAAGAATAGGATTTTGACGGAATGTATCAGTAATATTGTCAACTATTTCGTCAACTTTATCGTTAACACCGTTACCGTCTTTGTCGTTTTCTTTGTCAGGTTTTTTGTTATTGTCTTTATCAGGTTTCTTGTTGTTGTCTTTGTCGCTATCGTTGTTGTCAGTAGTTCCGTCTTCACCGCCAGGATTTGTGCCTGTCTGGTCATCGTCTACAGTCTTTGAAATTGCAAAATTGTCAATTCTTTCTTCACCGTTAGCGTCTACTGCATAAGAATCAAAGTAAAGATTATCACCATCAATCTGAATGTATGAATATGATGGAACATCAAGAGAAATTACTGCTTCGCCTGTTGGGAAAGTGCCAGATGTTTCACTGTCTGCCTTTGGTTCATAATGCTTTGAACCTGCAGTACCATTGATTGAATAAATTGTACCATCCGGGTCAAGTTTTGCATTATATTTAAGACCATTGTATTTAAGTGTTTTTGTTTCTGTTTCAACAACTTCATTGTTGTTCATAACGTCAGTACGCATATAAACGTGGTCATGACCTTGGAATACAACGTCTATATCAAGTTCAGACATAAGAGTTATAAACTGGTCACGAATTGCTGAAACGTCGTCATCATCAAAGTGAGAACCGTTTGAATAAGGTGCTTTGTGAATTGCAACGAATTTCCAAGTTTTATCACTAGCACTCATATCTTCAGTAAGCCACTGAATTTGAGCATCTGAAAGACCGCCATCGTCATTCAAGTCATTTGAGTTAAGAACTGCAACGTGAGCGTTATTATAATCAAATGAATAATAAACACCTGTTGTTGTGTCTTGTTCAGGAAGATTTGAATAAACAAAGTTTTCAACTAAAGCATTATCACCGCGTTCTTCATGGTTACCTGATGCTCCCATGAGAGGAGCGTTCATAAGAGTGTTTGTTGCAGAGTTGAACATTCTCTTCCATTCAACAAAGTCGCCACCATTGTCAACATGGTCACCAGTTGAAAGAATGAATCCAGCATCACTGTGATTTTCAAACGCAGTATCAAGTGTAACTGCCCAGTTTTCAGCATATTGCTTTTCTGTTACAGACTGTGGGTCTGTCATATGGAAGAAACTGAATTTGTCAGAGTTATCTGCGGTATCAATAACACCAATATCACTCCACCAATTACGAGAAGCATCACCAATTCTGTAGCAGTATTTCTGACCTGCTTCAAGACCTGAAATATTGATAGTATGGCGATTAACAGTCATTTTGTGAGTGATAATACCGATAAAACTTAAGTCGATAGCAGAATAGCTACGCTTTGCATCAATTTCACAGTTTGTATCAATCTTCACATCAACTGTTGTACCGTTTGAGAAATCAGGATTGCTTGAATAAGGAACAATCTGAATATCTGTATTTGTAATGCTATATTTAGTAACATAACTGATGTTTCTTGAAGAAGAAGCATCTTCACCAAGTGTTACTGCAATGTGAGAAGGAAGACGAAGATTGTCTTGTGAAAGTGGAACTGATACTTTACCATTGTAAGAAACAGTGCCGTTAAAGTCTGCCATATAGCCAGGGTTTTCGTCATGGGTAAGGTCTTTAAGAATTCTATAGAATTCACCATCGATAACGTCATACTGGCTCTTTGTAAGATATTCGTCAAGAAGTGAATAAACAACATCAGAAAGGTTGTCACCACCAACAATACCAGTAAGAAGAATTACTGAAACAATATCGCTAAGACCAACTGATGGCAAGCTGTCAGTGTTAATAATTCCATCAAAAATATCTGTAAGTGAGCCTAAGAGTACGCTAATCTCACTGTTGATACCCCATGAAAGAGGGTCAATCTTAATGTCTTTAAGAATTGTATTCTGAAGAAGGTCATTAAGAACAACATCAAGAAGTGTATCAACGATTACTTCAGCATTTTCACCATTATAGAAACGATTGAGTGCATTCTGAAGGAATTTATCGTTGTTAGGGTCTTCGTTATTTGTGTAGTGATAAGCAAGTACTGTTGAAGCAAGGTCGCCTAAAGTACCTTTTTCACCTGTGCTACCAAAACCAAGAGTGTTTTTGAATACTGTGCAAGGGTAATCAGAAACTTCAATGCCGAGGAGTTTGTCAAGAATTGGGTCAAGAGTCTGAAGTGTTTTATCTGGGTTTTGAAGATATGCTTTGTCAACCTGATTGCAAAGTGAGAAGAGGAGTGCTCTTATAGCACCTTCACCAAGAGTGCCAAGAACTTCACTGCTTGCCAAGTCAGCAATAAGTTCTTTAAGACCAATTGTTTTTTCAAGATAGTAGTAAAGACCACCAGCATCTTTAACATCTTTACCAAAACCATAAACGAGTTGATATTTAATAACATTAGTTGCAAATGTCTTAATGTTGTCGCCACCAAAGTTATAAGCCCATGCAATATTCTTGAATGGTTTAGGTTGCTCAATACCGTTGATTACAACAGGGAATGTTTCGTCAACGTCATGTGATTTGTAAGAGAAAGTAATGTTGTCGTTTACATTAGCGCTCATAGAAACACTTCTGTACATATTAGGGTAGCTAAGAAGTGATGTTGTAACAACATCAGTAAGAGTTTCACCATTGTCATTTACATAAGTTGCAACGTCTTGCATATGAACGTGACCTGAAACTGTGTAGTGCATACCTGCATCAGCAACAGCATCTGCAAATTTTTCCCAATCACGAAGAACAAAGTTGTCAAAAAGGTCAACTTCTGTGTCAAAGTGAGGAACAGTGTTAGTATGAATCATACCAATAATTGTTTTGCCAGCATCATTTGCCTTCTCACATTCTTCAACAACCCATTTAAGGTGTTGTTCAGTAACAATACCTGCTGTTTCTTGTTCGTCAATACCTTTATCTGTAATGTCTGCAGAATAAAGCTGAGAGTCAATAGCAATAAGACGATAGTTGTTAGGAAGGTCAATTGCATAAGAAAGTGAGCCCTCTGAATTTTCAGCAGCAGCCTTATAACGACTATAATAGCCACCTTCTGATGAATAACCGAAATCTTTATAAAGTGCTTCAAACTCTTGTGGAGTTGTGTCAAGAGCATCTCTGAGTTCAGGATTTTTCTTTGCACTTATAAGATTTGCACCATCATAATAAGCTGCACGGCTGTTGTTAATGTCATGGTTACCATTGATAACATAAACAGGTACACCTGTTGTTTGCTCAAAAGTTTTAAGTTTAGCAACAAGTTCTTCGTGAGCAGCATACTCAGCGTTTCTTGTTAAGTCACCAGGTAAAAGCACGAAGTCGATTTCACCTGCAAGTGCTTTAGCAGTGATGTTAGCAAGAGCTGCATCTGTAATTTCAGGTGCAAGACCACTTGTAGCATTGTTCATAAGCATCATTTGGTCAAATTCTGCTTTGTCTTCTGCTGTAGTTCCTTGTGAAGATTCTGCGAAATAGTGAAGGTCGCTTAAAATAACGAAATTCACATCTTCAGTTGTAGCAGCAATTGCTGTAAATGGAATACTAACTGCAAAAACTGCAACGGCAAGGATTACACAGAAAAGTTTTTTCATAATACTTTTTCTTTTCATCATTTTCTCCTCCAATTGTATATAGCTATACAATATAATTATATAAATATAAATTTTAACACAAAAAAAGGAAAAATGCTACACCTTTTTGTAACATTTTTCCTTAAAATAGTATTATTTTTTGCAATAGAACAAATCAATATTATCTGTTCATAACATCTGAAATAATCTGGCCATCTTGTATACGGATGACCCTTTGAGCTTCATTTGCAATATCGTTGTCGTGAGTAATAAGGATAACTGTTCTGCCTTCTTCGTGAAGCTCGTGAAGAATTTTCATAACCTCAACACCAGAGTGTGAGTCAAGGTTACCTGTAGGCTCGTCAGCAAGAATAATAGGTGGACGGGCTGCAACTGCACGAGCTATGGCAACACGCTGTTGCTGACCACCTGACATTTGTTTTGGCAAATGGTCAAGACGATGTGAAAGACCAACACGCTCTAAAGCTTCAAGGGCTAATTTGTTGCGCTCGTCTTTTTTCATACCACGATAAACCAAAGGTAACTCAACATTTTCAACGGCAGTAAGGCTAGGAATTAAGTTAAAGCCCTGAAAAATAAAGCCGATTTCTTTGTTGCGGATTTCAGAAAGCTCATCATCTGTCATATTTTCAACATCAACACCATCAAGAACATAAGTGCCACTTGTAGGAATATCAAGAAGACCAAGCATATTCATAAGAGTTGATTTGCCTGAACCAGATTGGCCAACAATAGCAAGAAACTCACCGTGTTCAATGGTTAGGTTGATACCATCTAAGGCTCTGACTTCGTTTTCACCAGGATTATAAATTTTGTAAATATCACGAATTTCAATAAGGCTCATTTTTCCACCTCAAAAATTTATATGAAAAGTATTGTCACTATTTTACTATTTTATTTTAATTAAATCAATGAATAAATTGTAAAAAGTGAATTTATTCACAGAATTCACAAACTATATATTAAAATTAAAACTTAAATCTCTCGTTTAGAGTTTTGGTATTTGGTAATACTTTTATTGAAACTTTATTCGGGAGTGATTTTTTTGCATTTCAGCAGAGTAGAAATTTGTGGGGTTGATACAACAAAATTAAAGGTGCTTAAAGAAGCACAAAAAATGGAACTTTTGAAAAAAATCAAAGAAAATGGTGACAGACGAGCCCGTCATGATTTAATTGAGGGCAATTTGCGACTTGTACTCTCCGTTATACAAAGATTTGCCAATCGTGGTGAAAATCCTGACGATTTGTTTCAAGTAGGTTGCATTGGTCTTATGAAAGCTATTGATAATTTTGATATTACCCAGAATGTGCGGTTTTCAACGTACGCTGTTCCTATGATTATCGGTGAAATTCGTCGATATTTACGAGATTACAACACAATTCGTGTTAGTCGTTCACTTCGTGACACCGCATATCACGCTATGCAGATTAAAGAGCGTATTCAAAATGATACCGGTCGTGATGCTACTATTGAAGAAATTGCAAAAGAAATGGAAATTGAGCCTGTTCAAGTAGTGTTAGCACTTGAAGCAATAGTTGAGCCCATTTCACTTTATGAGCCAGTTTACTCTGATGGTGGTGACACAATTTATGTTATGGACCAAGTAGGAAGTTCAGAAAGTGATGAGGATTGGCTTAATGAAATCTCAATAAAAGAGGCAATTAAGAATTTAGGTGACCGTGAAAAACAAATACTCAACCTGCGTTTTATGCAAGGAAAAACTCAAATGGAAGTTGCCGAAGAAGTCGGCATTAGTCAGGCACAAGTATCTAGACTCGAAAAAGGTGCAATTAGGAAAATTAAAGAATCGTAATAAATAAAGCCCCTGTCAAATAAACTTTACAGGGGTGTTTTTATGAATTGTTTTATTACAGATATGCGAGAAAAAGAGGTTATAAACTTAAAAGACGGATGTCGTTTTGGAGCGGTTTGTGATGTTGAGTTTGACACTTGCTCAGGTTGTATTGTTTCAATTATTGTTTATGGCAAGTCAAAATGTTTAGGGCTTTTAGGCAGATACGAAGATATTAAAATCTGTTGGAATGATATTAAGGTTATTGGCGATGATACCATTCTTGTGGATTTTGATTGTCCTAGCGAATGCAAAAAATGTAGTAATACCGGGGTTTTAGACTCTCTGTTCCGTCACAAATAGTTGAAAATACTGTTTTTTTGTGATACAATAAATTAAATTGGTAATCATAAAAAACAAGTGGAGTGTAAAATTTTATGAATAACAAAGTTAAACTTACAATTTGTGGCGTTAATTATTTTATAAATACTGATGAAAATACTGAATACGTTGAAAATCTTGGCAAAATGATTGATGAGCGTATGGGAAAAATCCTTAAAGCTGGTGCACTTGTTACTATGACTCAGGCAGCAGTGCTTGTGGCACTTGAAATGGCTGACAAGTGTGCAAAAAGTGAAGAAAATTCAGGTCAGACAAAAGAATATCTTGAAGAAGCAATAAAAGCAAAAAGCGAACGTGACTACTATAAGCGTGAGCTTGAAAGGATTAAAACTGAAGCAAAATTCAAAAATGACCAGATTAATCTTTTTGCAGGTGTAAAAAACGAAAATGAAGAATAAAGTTGAAATTCTTGCTCCCGTTGGTAGTGAAGAAAATTTAAAAGCAGCAGTGCTTAGCGGTGCTGATGCTGTGTATTTTGGGCTTTCTGATTTTAATGCCAGAAGAAATGCACAAAACTTCACTGATGAGCAAATTGAAAATGCAATTAAATATTGTCACTCAAGGGGTGTTAAGGTACATATTACACTTAACACCCTTATTAAAGACTATGAAATTGAAGCGTTGCACAAGGCTGTTCAAAAAATCGCTAACCTTGGTGCAGATGCTGTTATTGTTCAGGATTTAGGTGTTGCAAAATCTGTTCGTGAAATCTGCCCTGATTTGCCTATGCATGCGTCCACACAAATGACTGTTGGCACACTTCAAGGTCTTTATGAATTAAAAGAAATGGGCTTTACCCGTGCAGTTTTGCCTCGTGAATTGAGTTTTAGCGAAATCGAGTATTTATGCAAACACTCCCCCATTGAGCTTGAAATGTTTATTCATGGTGCTTTATGTATGTGTGTTTCAGGTCAATGCCTTATGAGTGCAGTGCTTGGCTCACGAAGTGGCAACCGCGGTCTTTGCGCTCAACCTTGCAGATTACCATTTAAAGTAGAAAAAGGCACAGGCCACGATTTAAGCCTTAAAGATTTATCTCTTATTACTCATATCCGCAAGCTTTCTGATATGGGAATTTGCTCATTTAAAATTGAGGGCAGAATGAAACGCCCTGAATATGTCAGTGCTTGTGTTACTGCTTGCAAAAAAGCAATTAAAGATGAATATAATTTTGATATTGAAAAGGATTTGCACGACCTTTTCTCCCGCTCAGGCTTTACTGATGGTTATTTCGAAAATAAGCTTGGCCGCAATATGTTTGGCTACAGAGAAAAAGAGAATGTACAATCTGCTACAAAAGAGCTATTACATAAATATTCTTCAATATATGAGAAAGAGCAATCAAGATTTATTGTTGATTTTACATTCAGCGGTGCAGTTGGTGAAAACGCTGTGCTTGTGGCAAATTGCAACGGAAAAACCGCCCAGATAAAGAGTGAAAATCTTTGCGAAGCACCTATAAACCGACCAATTGCCGTTGAAAGAATAGTTGATGCATTAAAAAAATGTGGTGGCACTCAATTTGAGGCTGGCAAAATTGATATTATAGGCGAAGTGGATTACTCATTACCTGTTTCTGCACTCAACAATATGCGCCGTAGTGCTTTAGAAATGCTTGAAAATGAAATTTTGGGTACTACTGAAAGAAAGTTGTACTCTTCTCCTATTCCTACTGAAATCGACTCTAAAAACGAAAGAAAAATATATTGCAGATTTGACAATGTTGGGCAAATCCCTGAAAATATTGATGCAGATTTAGTATTTGTTCCGCTTAATACTGATGATGAAATTGTTAAAGATTTCTGTTATGGCGTTGAGTTGCCACATGGTATGTTTGGTAATGGTGATAAGGTAGAAAAAATGCTTAAAAACTCATCTACTGACATTTGTCTTTGTCATACTCTTGATGCCGTTGCAATTGCAAAAAAATGTGGTAAAACTGTTGTGGCGTCACCATCAATGAACATTTTCAATTCTCTTTCAATGGATATGGCAAAAGCTCTTCAAATTGACGAAGTAATTGTTTCAAACGAATGTACTGTTGAGAATTTCAACCGACTTTCTTCCCCTATCGGTAAAGGAATTACAGTTTATGGCAGAATACCACTTATGCTTACAAGAAACTGTCCTATAAAGAATGGCAAAAGCTGTGCAGATTGCAGACGAAATAGTGAAATTACTGACCGTATGGGTATAAAATTTCCTGTTAAATGTAGTTTTGGGTATTCTGAAATTCTTAATTCACGCCCACTTTATATGGGTGACAGATTACAGGAAATCCGTGAATGTGATATACTGTTTTTTAACTTTACTACTGAATCCACAAAAGAAGTAGAGAAAATTTTAGAGTCTTATGAAAATAAAGAAAAGCCCACAGGTGAATTTACTCGTGGATTATTATACAGAGGTGTTGAATAATGGAAATCTTAAAAGTTAAAAAAGTACGTGAAAATGCAAAAATACCTACACGTGCAACAATTGGTAGTGCAGGTATGGATTTATATGCTTGTATCGACGAGCCAATTACTCTTAAAAAAGGTGACAAAGCAGTTATTCCAACAGGAATTGCAATAGGACTCCAAGACCCACATTATGCAGCATTTATTTATGCACGTAGTGGTCTTGCAATTAAGCACGGAATTGGACTTTTAAATTCTGTTGGTGTTATTGATAGTGATTATCGTGGTGAAATATGTGTGGGTGTTATTAAGCAAACTGACCCTGAATACACAATTGAACCATTTGAAAGAATTGCACAAATGGTAATTGAGCCTGTTGAGTTGCCTAAAATAGTTGAGGTCCAGGACCTTGACGAAACAGACCGTGGTGCAGGCGGATTTGGCTCAACTGGAACAAAATAAATACAAAAACTAAAGCAGTCTTTACAGACTGCTTTTTTTATCTACATATTTCTCAACAAAAGTTTTATGAGTACCTTCAAACACGAGTTTTAATTCATTATGACTAAGAAAATCTTTAGGAAAATATAATGAACTTTTCTTGTTGAGTTTTAATACTTGGCAACTCTCTAATACTTCTGCTACAAACTGTGAGCAAAAATACTTGTTTTTTCGTTTATGCGGAATTTTCAAAAAACAAAGTATTAATCCTAATGTTGAATATTTAAAATCCCCTTTATTTTCTTTATAATAGAAAACTTCTTCTTTAATTTTGTTGTAAGCATTCTTTGAAACCATTATTTCATACAATGCACAAGGAAACGACGGCCTGTCAGGTTTTTCATATCTTGTAATACTTTCAACTAAAAAACCTTTGCTTACAAAGGTATAAAAAGTATCCATATCTTCTTCAAAGCCTATTGAAGTATGAGTGTAAGGAAATTTAGAATACCAACTTAAAAACCTTGCATCTCGCCCAGGATAACGAGTCATAAGTATATATATTTTTTTGTTTTTCATAGTTTTTACCCTTTTATAAATACTGCAATTTAAGTATAACTGAATTTTTGTTTTATAGTCAAGTGAAAAGAATTGGAAGCAAATTTGATATTTCATAAATAATATGCTATAATACATTGATTACATTTTTGGAGTATTGATTATGCAAAGAAAATCTTTTTCAACTATATTTAAACTATTCGCTATAGTTTGTGCAATTACCATTCTTTTTACTGCTTGTGGTAATAGTTTTTCAACTAAAACTATACGCTTTTCAGAAACTAAAACCATATCTGCAGAATATGATAGCGATAAACTTCATAAAAGCGTTGACAATTCTTATGTATCCGTTTGCAAATCTGGTCTTATTGAGTTGCTTTTTGATAAAAATACTTGCACAGTAGCAATCCGTGATACAAATTCAGGAAATTTATGGACTACACTCCCCCATTCATCAACCAAAAAGCAAATACAAGCTTCTGCTTTAGAAGTTGTGCTTTCAAATGGTGACGAAACTGTTTATGTTCTTAATTCTCAAGATAATTCAGTTGCGTTTGGTAATTTTGAATATACTGCAAGTGATGATGGTGTACTTGTTAAATACTCTATATCTGTTGATAAAGAAACTGGTAAAGCACCAATTGAAACATTAAAAAATAAAGAAATTCGTGTTGATTTATCTGTTTTTTATACACTTCGTGATGGCTCTTTCTATGTTAATGTAAGTATGAATAACCTTAAGCTTCCAAAAGGTGTATATCTTGAAAAAATCCGTCTTTTGAAAGATTTCGGCTCATATGAGCAAAGTGGTGCAGAAGATTACATTTTTATACCTGACGGCAGTGGTGCTCTTATTATGACAGGTATTAAAGATGCAGAATTTAAACCTATTGATTTGACAGTTTATGAAAACAACTGTCTTGTAGGCGCTTTTGGAATTAAGCGTGGTAATGGAGCGTTTTTATGTATTGTTGAGCAAGGTGACTCTATTGCTAGCATACACGCTGATAAAAACAATAACGACAATCTTAACAACGTTTACGCAACATTTGATATAACAGAAACCCTTGAAAAAGAGGGTAACAAAATCAAGAAAACATATGGTTATGAATATCAAAACGAAATCGTTATGTGTTATCGTTTTCTTTCAGGAAAATCTGCTACATATTCAGGAATGGCAACAGCGTGCCGTGAAAATCTCATAAGAAACTCTGTTCTTTCTACTAAAAAACTTAATGACAGTCAAGCTAATACACCTTTAGTTATTTCTGTTCAAGGTGGCTATGTAAACGAAAAAGGTAAATATACTGTTCTTTCTTCTTACGAACAAACACTTTCACTTATGATGCTTCTTAAAGCAAAAGGTGTAAACAATATTTATCTTCGTTATAATGGACTTTATGATGATGCAAATAACGGAAGTACTGAAGATTTTGGCAAATTCAGCAAAAAACTTGGTAATAACAAAAAATTCAATGAGTTGTATTATTATCTTAATAGCCAACAATTCTCACTTTTTGTTGAAACTGATATTCTTTCATATAATTATAATGGCAAAAGTGCAACTGCTGTTGATGGTTCCAAAATCAAATTAGAAACAGATGGCAAATTCCCAAATGCTACATCAAAACAGAGTTTGCTTAAAATTTCTAAACTTCAAAACAAAATTGAAGATATACTTGATAATTCAAATGGGTTCGTTTTTGACGGCTATGCATTCAACGATATTGGCACTAATCTTTATTCTGACTACTCTTCTGAATTCTATTCAAGGGTAAGTGCAAAAAATGAAATAGCATCACAATTGCCTATTCTTAAAAATTCAAAACTTATTATGGTTGATACAGGTAATTTTTATTCAGTTAAGAATGCAGATGTTGTATCTTCTCTTCCAATGACACCATGCGCAAGAGAAGAAAACGGTGCTTATATTGGTATTCCTTTTGTACAGATGATGCTTCACGGAATTTGCGAATACAGTGGTGTGGGAATGAATTTAAGTTCTAATATTACAAATGCAATATTAAAGTCAATTGAGTACGGATGTTTACCAAGTGCTGACTGGTATTGCTCTGCATATGCAGAAGAACTTGACAATAAATATTATTATGATAAAAACATAAATGAAGTTGTTTCTGGCTATCTTAAAGCTAACAGCACACTTTCAGAGCTTCGTAACGCAAGGATGACATCTCACTATAAAGTGCAAAACGGAGTATATTGTACTGAATACAACAACAGTGAAAAGGTATATGTAAATTATACAGATAATCCTGTTACAATTAATGGAATTAAAGTTAATGCAAAAGATTGTGTTGTAATTAACTAGAAAAAAGACACTCGCTATGAACGAGTGTCTTTTTATTTTAACTTGTTTTTAAAAGTCCACGTCGAAAGAAAATCCGCCGGTTGCACTTTCTTCCATTAATTGCCCATTTGCAGATTCACTTTCTACAAACGCAGAATCATCATTTATTGTAGGCTCTGTTTCAGGCTCTGTGCTTGGTGGTGCACCCCAAACCTGAATATAAACATCTGTGCCCTTAACTCTGCTAGCACCCTCTTCAGGTGTTACTTCAGCTACAACGCCTTCTTCGTAGTCGCCATTATTTTCTTTAGTAATAATATTAACTACAAATCCTGCTTCTTCAAGTTTTTCTCTAGCTAAATCAACTGTTAAGTTTTTAACTGATGGAATTATTTTATGTTCTGGTCCTTTACTTACTATAAAAGTAATTTCAGTACCTTCAGGTACAACCTGACCTGCTTCAATGCTTTGTGAAATAATGTAACCTTTTTCAATATCTTTGCTATATTCTAACACAGATTTGATTTTAAAGCGTTCATTCTGAACAGGATTCTGTGCAACCATATCATATGAACTATTCACAAAGTTTGGAACTTCATAAGTCTTTTGTGCCTCTGTTGTTGACTCAATAGGAGGATTATCTACATAATCCTTGATTACATTGTCATATAAGAACCAACCGCCAAAAGCTATAAGACCAATTCCAAGACATACAAGAAAGGCTATTAAAATTGTTCTTCCAGTTGAACTTTCTTCTGTTTCATACACTGGTGTAGCTGGTGATGTTTGCTTTTTATCATTTATCTGTGCATTAACACCTGAAAATGAAGCAACAACATTACCTGGTGTTGCAGAAAGCTCTTCACGAAGCGTTTCAATATCTTGAGTTCTATCTGCAGGGTCAATCTGCAAGCCATTCATAAGTGCGTTTATTACATAAACAGGAATAATTTCAGCATATCTTGCAGGAATTATAAGTTGGTCATTCATTGAGCGTGAAACAGCATCTTGCGGAACACTACCTACCAAAGCTCTGTAAATTACTGCGCAGAATGAATATACATCTGACCAACATCCATTTTGATAGTTATAACTATATTGTTCAATTGGTGTATATCCTTCAAACAATTCTGGTGAAAGTTCAGCACCTTCAATGCGAGTTTCGTCTATTGAAAAACCTGAAAGTCTGATTTTACCATCACGACCAATAAGAAGATTATCAGGATTAATACCATTATGAGTTATTCCCATTTTATGAAGTGTTGAAAGAGTTGAAAGAACCGGCATAAACAATACTTTTGCTTTTTCCCAGTTAAGATATCCTGTTTGACTTCTAAGCAAAAATTCACGTAAGGAAATACTTTCAATATATTCTGTTACCACATAGGCTGTGTTGTTTTCTTCAAAAATATCAACAACGGGAACAAGAGCTGAGAGACCTCTTACTCGTGCTAATTTACGCCATAAATCAAGAAACTTCTTGAAATAATTATAGTAATAATCTTTCCATTGTTCTTTTACTACAATTTCAGTTGTACCAAAACCACGTTCAACAAATTTTTCAGGTAAAAATTCTCGCACACATACAGGTGTATTGCGACCTGTATCATATGCCATATATGTAGCACCTTCACTATTTGAAGATAAAACTTTGCCTAATACATATTTGTCACCTATAGGTGTTCGGAGTGGTAAATAAGGTGAAATCTGTGGTGAATCAACATAATAACCACATTTCGGACACTGTTTTTCGCCGTATAATTCATTCATACAACTCATACAAAGATTGTCAATGTTCACGAAATCATCTCCTTTTTAATTTACTCTAAAATATAATATACCAATATTATACTATAATGTCAAATTACAGAATTATTACGATTCATCAAACAACACTGCTTCAGCACATTTCACACCATCAACTGCTGCTGAAACAATACCACCTGCATACCCTGCACCTTCACCACAAGGGTAAAGACCACGGATATTTGTCTGATAAAACTCATCACGAAGTATTCGTACCGGTGATGAGCTTCTGGTTTCTGGTGCAGTAAGAACTGCATCATGCATAGCAAAACCTTTAAGTTTTTTATCCATCTGAACTAATGCATCTCGCATAGTATTTACAACTTTTTGTGGCAAAACTGTGGTTATGTCACCCATTGAAACCCCTGTTGGGAAAGATGGTTTAACTGCACCTAATTTTGTTGATTTTTCATTATTGAGAAAATCACCAACTAATTGTGCAGGTGCTGTGTAATCGCCACCGCCCAAATTAAATGCTTTTTGCTCGATTTCTCTTTGAAGTTGAAAACCTGACAACACATGTTCACTTGGAAAATCAGCAGGTTCAACACCTACAAGAATTGCTGAGTTTGCATTTTCTTTATCGCGGGCATATTCACTCATACCATTTGTAACAACTCCACCTTTTTGCGAAGAAGCACAAACAACAGTACCACCAGGACACATACAGAATGTATATGCACCTCTGCCATGAGGTGGATGACAAGCAAGTTTATAGTCGGCTGCACGAAGTTTAGGATGATTTTTATATTCACCATATTGTGCAGTATTTATAAATTCTTGCGGATGTTCAATTCTGGCACCTATTGAAAATGGTTTTTGCATCATATTAATGCCTTTGTTATAAAGCATTTCAATAGTATCACTTGCAGAATGACCAATTGATAAAATAAGCGCATCCGTTTCAAGGTCTTTTTCTTTGCCAAATTTATCTTTTACTGTTACACCGTGAATAAATCCATTTGCTACAATAATATTTACAAGTTGAGTGTCAAAAAGCACTGTGCCTCCAAGAGAAATAATCTCTTCTCGAATGGCTTTTACTGTTGCCTTTAGTTTATCTGTGCCTATATGAGGTTTTGCATTTGTAAGAATATCATCAGGAGCACCATGATTTACAAACTCTTCAAAAACAAATCTGCAACGACTATCTTTAATGCCTGTTGTAAGTTTACCATCAGAGAATGTACCTGCACCGCCCTCACCATACTGAATGTTTGAGTTTTCGTCAAGGTCACGATTAACCCAGAAATTATTTACATCATTTGTACGTTTATCAATATCACTGCCACGCTCAATAATAACAGGACAATGACCACTGCGAGCAAGTATTAACCCTGCAAACATACCCGCAGGACCAAATCCTGCAATTACAGGTGGTAAAGTGCTTTTTCTATTAGATTGAGGCATTGTATAAGAGTATTTTTCGCACACCTTTACTTTAGCATTATCAAGGCTCATTGCGATTTTTTCTTCGTCACCATCAACAGTTACATCAACTGTGAATACAAACTTAACTTCGCCTTTTCGACAATCTACACTCTGTTTATATATTTCAGTTTTCAATAATCTTTTTTGAGAGATTTTAAGCGCTTTGGCACAAGCTGTTTCAATGTCGCTAAAATCACAATCAAGGTCGAGTTTTATTTCACTAATTCTGAGCATTGTTAATCCTTTCAGCTATTGTGCTACCCGCAATTCTGCCTGAAGACCAAGCCCATTGAAGATTGTAGCCACCACAATCACCATCAATATTAAGGGCTTCACCACAACAGAAAACATTTGATATAAGTGCTGATTCCATTGTTTCTGCATTAAACTGTAAGCAATCTGCACCACCTGCAGTAATCTGAGCGTAATCAAAACTGCGCGAGTTTTTAATTTTAATTTTCCAACATTTAATTATTTTTGCAAGTTTCTCAATTTGAGCATCAGAAAATTCATTTATTCTTCCGTTTACTTGAATTTCGCACTCTTTCATAAGAGCAATGCAAAGTTGCTTGTTCATAATGCCACTGAGCATATTTTCACAAAGTCCTTTATCAACATTTCGTCTTGAATAAAGGTATTTACGGATTTCTTCATCTGTAAAGTCCGGAGTTGTATCAAGTTCAATATAAATATCGTTAGATGGAGAAACTGATACAAATCGTGAAAGTTGCATAATTGGAATACCTGAAAGACCATAGTCTGTAAACTGCACTTCGCCATAATTTTCAAGTGCTTTTTCACCATCAATAATCAAATTCATTTTGCATATTGAGCGCACTCCTTTAAGTGCTTTTGTGAAATCTTCGCAATTAAGAGAAACAAGCGCCGGTGCTGGTGGAATAATTTTATGACCAAACATTTTAAGAAGCTCATAGGCATCACCATCTGTGCCATGAGCCTTACAAGACATACCACCACAAGCCACAACGACATAATCAAAGCGGTCGCGATTATTCACTACAATCTTTGTTGTAACACCTGTATCAACTGTTTTAAGATGAACTGCACGATAATCACATATAATTTCAATTCCAAGTCTTGCACATTCAAAACGCAATGCATCAAGAACAGATGACGCTTGGTTTGAAAGAGGATACACTCTGCCTTCGTCTTCGGTTCTTGTGTAAAGACCTAATGAATTGAAAAACTCAATATTACTTTGTGGAGAATACTGATTTAGCGCATATTCAGTAAAATATGCATCTCCCCTATAATCTTTCACACTTGCATTTATATTTGTAAGGTTACATCTACCATTACCTGTAACAAGAATTTTCTTACCAACACGAGGCAAACGCTCAAGTATAGTAACTTTAACATCATCCTTATTTTCAACAGCACGCATAATCTCAATTGCACAGGCAAGTCCTGACGCACCGCCACCAATAATAGCAATTTTAGTCATACTTACACCTGCCTTTCAAGATATTCATAAAGTTTATCAATAGTAATGGGACTCATAACATGTTCCATCTGACAAGCATCATGCTCTGCGATTTTTTCGTCAACGCCAAGCTCATCAATAAGAAATTGTTTAATTAATCTATGACGGCGCAAAACATTAGCTGCATAGCTTTCGCCTGCAGGTGTAATCACAATATCGCCATAAGTGACATGCTCTAAAAAGCCATTCTGTGTAAGAGTTTTGATGGCTCTGTTAACACTTGGTTTTGAAACCCCAAGATATTCTGCAATATCAGTAAGTCTGACATTATTTTTTTGTTTTGAAAGCACAAACACTGCTTCAAGATAATCTTCAAGTGACGAAGTCATTACATAATTGTCATTTTTCATTTTAACAATTCCTTAAACATAATTTATCAGTATATTTTATCACGAAACAGTATAAATAGTCAATGGATTATACATCAAAAAGCTCTGTTATCTATGTGTGACAACAGAGTTCTATACATTTTATTTGTTCAATTTTTCTTCTATAAGTTTTCTAATTATTTCACGTTCTTTTTTATCAAGACAACGCAAATTTTTAATTAAATCGCGCTCACCTCTTGATAATTGCGAAAGATATCGTGCATCAGGTTGACCATCGTAATATTCTTCATCGTGGAAATATTCCTTTTCAACCTCATCAACAAATCGGTCTAAAGACAATCCATAAAAATCACTTAATTGCACAAGAATGCTAATATCAGGTGTTCTTCGCCCTGTTTCATAGCTGCAATAAGTTGAACGACTGATTCCTAACACATCTGACAATTGTTGTTGTGACAATTTGTTTTGTTTTCTTATTAAACGAAGTTGACGTGAAACCATAAGAGCACCCCTTACATATTTTGCAAAACAATTATACTATGATTTATTTTAAGGTGCAATAAAAATATTGCAAATTTTTATGATTATGGTAAAATAGGAGTGGTGGTGAAAACTTTATGATTTATTTTTTACTGGCAATTATAGTTATTTGCATCTTGTTTTTTGTTGTGGCTATAAAAATTATGGATGCAACGGGTGTTTCACAAAGATGTGAGGGCGACGAAAACCTTAAATATCTCACATCAAAAAGTTTTAATAATCTTAATGCTCGTCCTGTAGATTTCAAATCTGATAAAGAGCAAACTCTTCACGGATTCCTTTACAGCAACGCAAAAGTAGACACTTATAAAGCACTTATTGTTTTTTCACATGGTATGGGCGCGGGCCATCTCGCCTACACTACTGAAATAAATTATTTCACACAAAAAGGTTATCTTGTATTAGCTTATGATAATACTGGCACATGCACATCTGAAGGTACAAAAATCAACGGATTTGCACAAGGTATTATTGACCTTAAGCACGCCCTTATGTTTGTTAAATCACGTGAAGACTTAAAAGATATGCCAATTCTTCTTGTTGGTCACTCTTGGGGTGCTTATAGCGTATGTAATGTGTCAGCAATTGCTAAAGATGCCGAAATTAAAGGTATTGTTGCATTCTCGCCATTTAATTCAATGAACAAATTAATACGAGATATTGCAAAAACAAAAACTAAAATTGACCTTTCAATTTTAAGTCCATTTTTCGATTTAATAAATCTTATTAGATTTGGCAAAACTGGTATTCTTCGTACTTGCGACACAATAAATAGTAACACTATTCCTACTCTCGTTATGCACGGCGGTAACGATATGCAAGTTACTGTAAAAAATAGTCCTGTAGGCAATCCGCATAAAATAAAAGACAATACAAATGCTCGCACAGTACTTTATGAAAGCAAATTCCATAATGTGTATCTTGCAAAAGATGCTGAGCAATATCTTAACGACACTTTTGCAAAAATTGAAACATTTGGTAAAAATAGTCATGAGGCATATGAAGTGTATCAGAATATTGATTACACACTCATTACAAAAGAAGATTTAAATGTTATGGAAACTACCGTTTCATTTATGGAAGAATGCATTATGAAACGTGATTTTCTTAACGAATGAGGTGAAAGTATGTTTTTTCGTAAAACTACAAATTATTCAATTGCCACAATATACAATCGCGAGCAACGTACAAAACGCGAAAACTTTAGAATTTTGAATAATGAATATGCATTAAAAAATCAAACTGTTTTACTTGGTGATTCAATAACCGACTTTTTTAATTGGTATGAGTTATTCTATGATTTTTGTGAAAAATCAGGTCAAGCAGTTTATAACCGCGGAATCGGTGGTGACACTACGGATAGACTTATAGAGAGACTTGATGAAAATGTATTGAATATATCACCTAAAAATGTTGTATTACTTATTGGTACTAATGATATTAGTCGTGGAATTCCTCTTTCAGTAACTGTTGAAAACGTAAGCAAAATTATTGAAAACACAAAAAATGCTTGTCCTGATGTGAATTTTATTTTTCAAGCAGTTTACCCTATTAATCCCGGTATGCGAGATAAATTTGAAAAGCGTAGTAATGATAAAATACACTTAATGAATAAAGAATTTATCAAATTAAGTGAAAAATATGGTTGCACTTGGCTTGATATTACAGACGATTTAAAAGACAAAACAGGAAACTTGAAAAAAGAATTTACATTTGATGGACTTCATTTAAATGTGTCTGCATATAAAATTATTGCAGAAAAGATTATTCCATTATTGAAATAAAAAAAATTAAGCAGAGCAAGGTATTTACCAAATGCTCTGCTTTTTTGTTTAAAAAACAAATCAGGTATACCGCAAACTGACAACACGAAGTATTACGGAAAAATAACCTATTTAAAATCATCGGTTGCAGGATTTTCTATAATCTGACCATTCTTTGTAAATCGTGAGCCATGGCAAGGGCAATCCCATGTGTGTTCTGTTGAATTCCATTTTAATGCGCACCCTAAATGTGGACATCGCTTTGTTGATGGTGTTAAAAGCCCTATAGTTGACTCAAAAAGATTAATTGCAAGTTGTGGGGTAATTACGCTCCTTGATGGTGTATAAAGTTCTTCATAATCATTTTTCTTATTTATTACCATATCTGAAAGGATTTCGGCAGATACCATAGCTGATGTCATACCCCATTTGTTAAAACCAGTTGCAACAAGCACATTTGGAATTTTTTTAGAATATCTGCCAATATACGGAACGCCATCAAGAGTCATACAATCTTGTGTTGCCCAGTAATATTTTTCAGGGTTTGATGGGTAATGAATTTTTGCAAATGTTCGTATTTCACGATAATTCCCACCGTCTTTGCCTGTTCTGTGGTCGCCACCACCTATTAAAAGATAGTTTTTATAGTTACGAAAGGACATTCTTTTTTGTGCTTCGTCAACGTACATACCATTAATTTGTGGGCTATGCTCAAGTGCAATTACATAAGAGCGTTCCTGATACATTTTTGCAAAATATCCGCCATATTTATTCACAAATGGAAAGTGTGTTGCAACAATAAAATATTCAGCTGTTATTTTATTGTTTTGAGTAAACGCGTGCTTGCCACGAATTTCAATAACCTTTGTATTCTCATAAATCTGCAAATTCTTTGAAATGTGAGATAAAAATTTCAACGGATTAAATTGTGCTTGATTTTGAAATTCAACCGCGCCCTCAATTGAAACGGGAATAGGAATTTCGCCTGTAAAATCAGGATTGAAACCCAGTCTTACCAAAGCGTGAAGTTCTTTTTCTATCTTCTTTAGGTTGTTTGTTGAATACACAAAATTAGACTTGTTTTCAAAATCGCAATCAACACTTTCACATAATTTTCGATAAGTTTTTATAGCATTCTCTTGAGATTGTAAGTACATCTGCGCTTTTTCTATACCAAAACCTTTTATGAGTTTATCATATATAAGACCATGTTGTGATGTGATTTTTGCAGTTGTATTTTGAGTTGCACTTTTGCAGATTTTATCTGCCTCAAGAATAACACAGTCTACACCTTTTTGTTTTAGCATATAGCCACAAAGTAACCCTGCAATTCCCCCACCAATAATTGCAACTTGCGTTTTAATATTTTCATTAAGTTGTTGAAATTCGGGAATATTTGAATTTGCACTCCATACAGATAACATATAAATCACCTGTAATATTATGGACAAAATACAACATTAAATTCATCAAGAGAAAACTTATATATAAATTTCATTTTTATTTCAAACGTAAAGTTATATAAAAATACCGCGAGCCAAACGACACGCGGTATTGCGAAAAAAATCAATCTTTAACTATTGCTATTGTTTCTACTTCAACAAGTACATCCTTTGGTAACTGTTTTGCTGCTACGCATGAGCGTGCAGGTTTACTTGTGAAGTATTCTGCATAGATGGCATTGAATGCTACGAAATCTTCCATATTTTTAAGGAAGCAAGTTGTTTTTACAACGCTATCAAGGTCACTACCTGCTGCTTCAAGAAGATTTTTGATATTCTCACAAACCTGAGTTGTCTGCTCCTCAATAGTTACTGCTTCAATTTCACCATTTGCAGGGTTAATTGCAATCTGGCCTGATGTGAAAACCATATTTCCAACAACCTTTGCCTGTGAATATGGGCCGATTGCTGCAGGTGCTTTATCTGTACTGATTGTTTTAATCATAATTATTTCTCCTTATACAAGTTTGTAACCTTGGTTAATAAGTTCATTTTTGATAAGTTCGATATGGTCAAAGTTTCGAGTTTCAAGCAATATTCTCAAGAAACAACCATTGATGTCTGAGTTTTCTGATGCTCTTTCGTGGTGAATTGAGATAACATTACCGCCCAAATCAGCAATAATATTTGAAACACCTTTAAGCTGACCTGGTTTATCAACAAGTTCAATTGTAAGTGAATATGTACGGCCTGATGTTAAAAGACCACGCTTGATGACACGAGACAGAATTGTAACGTCAATATTACCGCCTGATACAAGACACACAACCTTCTTACCTTTAACAGGGATTTTATTAAACATTACTGCTGCAACTGAAACTGCACCTGCGCCCTCAGTAATAAGCTTTTGTTGTTCAATAAGTGCAAGAATCGCAGTTGCGATTTCATCATCAGAAACTGTTACAACTTCATCAACAAATTTCTTCACATACTCAAATGTATTTGCGCCTGGCTCTTTAACTGCGATACCATCTGCAATAGTTGAAACATTGTCTAATCTTTCAATTTTATCATCTTTAATAGAGTTATACATACTTGGTGCGCCTTTTGCCTGAACACCATAAATCTTGATATTAGGATTAAGAGCCTTTATTGCAAAAGAAACACCACTTATGAGTCCGCCACCACCAATTGGCACAACAACTGCGTCAGCATCTTTAAGTTGGTCAAGAATTTCAAGTCCTATTGTACCCTGACCTGCAATAACATCATCATCGTCAAATGGGTGCACAAATGTATAGCCCTTTTCATCTCTTAACTGTAATGCTTTATTATATGCATCATCATAAACACCTTCAACAAGGCAGATATCTGCGCCATAGCTTTTTGTTGCTTCAACCTTTGAAATTGGAGCGCCATCAGGAAGACAAATAAGTGACTTGATGCCATTCTTTGTTGCAGCAAGTGCCACACCTTGAGCGTGGTTACCCGCAGAGCAAGCAATAACGCCTTTTGCCTTATCTTCTGCTGATAACTGACTGATTTTATAAGCTGCACCACGCACCTTGAAAGAGCCTGTTACCTGTAAGTTTTCTGTTTTAAGATAAACTTCACAATCAGGATTAATTTTTGGTGCATAAATCATATCAGTTTTACGAATAATGTCCTTTAATACGAATGATGCATGATAGATTTTATCGAGTGTTACCATAATATTACTTCTTTCTGAAAAAAGTTTAGAGTTATTCTATCACATTAAAGTTATAAAAAGCAAGAGGAAAATGAAAAAACAATAAATAACTTTGTAGGGGTCGAGATTTACCATTTAATTGTTTCGTTGTAGTCGTCGTAACCATAGTTGCCTGCGGTATTTTTAAGAAGTGTGAACAAATCAACCTTTTCACCATAAGGGTCTTTAACAGTGATTTTATTGAGTATTGGTTTGATTCTCTTTAAAAATCCGATGAAAACATCACCTTCTGGTGTGCCCGCGTTATATGTCTGATTACCACGAAAAATATTTCGTACAAGAACAGTTGCATAGTCAATAAGTTTAACCTTTCTGATACTCTTATCACATTTAATAAAGAGTAATTTTGCAAGTGTACCAAGTTTTACAGAGCAAAGAAGTTTACCAGCCATACAAAGAGCAAAAACAAGACCTTTACTCTCTTTAATATGGAATTTTCTCATAGCACGAGTTGTATCATCTCGCAAATCAAGAAGAATGTTTCTAATCATAGCATCAAAAACTGATGTAAGATATTCCTTACAAGTCATACCCTTTGTGTCATAATCAAAATCAGGTGTTGGAATACTTTCAATTTCTGCCTGATTTTCACCCAATGTCACAAGTCTTATATAGGATGGGTCAGCAATAATTGAACCCGTTGTAACATCAAAGAATTTGTTACCCTTTTCCGTTACAAACTCGTTAATGCTCTGGTTGTGCATATGACCTGTGAAAACAAGGTGCACACCTTCGTCTGCAAGAAGAGTTGCAACACTCTTATAATCATACATCAAAGCAGATTTGATAATTGAAAAAAGTGGCTGAATTGGAAGCACAGGATAGTGGCAAATTGCAAAC
The DNA here is from genome assembly GCA_045613585.1 of Candidatus Fimenecus sp. GTDB lineage: Bacteria > Bacillota > Clostridia > Oscillospirales > Acutalibacteraceae > Fimenecus. Next base: position 29,515 of record JAZLBG010000053.1, read on the forward strand.
ATTGTCTGATTGTCTTCCCTCGCCTTTTTAGTCTGCACCTTAATCCACTCAACCTGTTTTTCAGTTAAACTGAATTGACCTTTTGTTTTAATATCAGCATTGATTGCTAAAAGCCTTACACCATCACTTAACTGTGCAACATAGGAAAGATGTTCTTCGTCCACTGCAATTGCATCAGCAAAGCCGAAATCCTTATATAATGTGATAAGTTCTTCTTTTGCAGTTGGCTCTGGCATATATCTACCGTTTTCATTAAATGCAAATGGGTCTTTTTTCCAGTCGTGGTCTGCAGTAATAAGATAAACCTTCTTACCATTTGCTTTCAATTCATAAAGAAGTTTTATAAACTTTTCGTGACTTTTCTTTTCACCATTCTGTGTTAAGTCACCAACAATTAAAACTGTATCTGCAAGGTCTGTTTCACCCAAATATTTAAAAACTGCATTATTGATACTTTCAGTTTCGGCAAAGCATTTCTGCTCGTAATGCATAAAATCTTCATAAGCCTCACCGCTACAACCTAAATCTGTATCAAAAAAATGCGGGTCTGTTAAAACCAAAAATTTGAAATCTGTCATATTTTCACCTTTTAAAATTATGCGGGTCGTTACTAAAAACAAAGCCTACAATTAAGTAGGCTTTTGATTTTCGATTATTCTACTAATAAACCTTCAGCCTCACGTTTTGCCTGAAGTTGTGCTATCATATCTTTCTTCTCTTTACCTGCAATCTTATAGAAGAACATTGGAATTGAGCAAAGAAGCATACTTATACCAGGTACAATTGAAACGAGTGAGAACATTGCAAATCTCATATCAGCAGGCATATCAAGTGCAGACATAACTGAACTTGATGAAAGCATTTGTGCAGGGTCAAGACCGATTACCATATACATAATAACGATACCTGATGTTGCAAAAGCGTTGCCAATTTTGTTGATAAAGCCCTGACAAGCCGCACCAAGAGCATTATCACGGAAACCTGTTTTAAGTTCCATATAGTCAAGGCAGTCACCAATCATTGCAAGCGTAACTGTATTGATAACGCCAAGTGGGATACAAGAAATAATGATAAATGGAATACAAGCGTAAAGGTTCATTGTGTACCAACCAACAACAGTTGTTACGATACTTGCAACGAAACCTGCAAGGCAAGTTGTAATAACAAGCTTCTTAAAGTCAAACTTTTTCATAAGTTTTGGCATAAAGAGTGTTGCACCGAAAAGACCTACAATTGAACTAATCTGGAATACTGTTTTAACTGTTGAAATACTACCCTCAATAGCTGAAATTCTTTCAGCCTCTGTTGCAAGAGTTGAAAGTTCTGGGCCTATATAGAATGAGTAACGAGCAACGTGGATAGCAGCTGCTGAAACCATATAACGACCGCTTGAAAGAATACCCATCAAGAGAACAAGAACGAGTGGTTTGCATTTGAACACACGAGCAAGCTGAGAAGGTTCACCCTTCTGGCGCTTTTTAACAGGCATTTTAACATGTTCCTTAACACCTGTGCAAGCACGGGAATACATAATTATACCAATGCCAACTGTCACGATTGCCATAATGAGATATTTTCTCTTTTGCATTAAAAGTGGGTCAGGTGTTATTTCTTGTTTTCCTGCCCAAGCAGAAAATGCAATACCAATTACAAGGAAAAGAACTTCAGGCACAGCTGAACCGATTGAATTAAAAATCTTACTTACTGAAATAACTGAACTTCTCTCATCAGAATCAGGTGTCATAACATTTGGAAGACCCCAGAATGAAACGTCACCAACTGTGTAAATCATACCCCATGCAACATAGACGATTGCTGAATAAATCATCATCTCTGTTTTATCAAGATTAGGGCTTAAATACATAAGTAATGTTACAACTGCAATTGGAATCAATGCAAAACGGATGAATGGCAACATCTTACCGCTTTTAAGAGTGCTTCTGTCAACAATCATACCCATAAGTGGGTCATTAATAGCATCCCACACACGAGCTAAAAGCATAAGCAAAAGCACAAACATTGGTGTTAACTGTAAAACATTAAGATAGTAGTCACTTATATAACTTGACATAAGCGCATAAATCATACCCTGACCTAAACCTGCAACGCAGAATGCGGTCATTTCTTTTTTCTGAACATATTTTTTCTGTTCCATTTTTATTTCTCCCCGAGGTTAATTTTAGAAAATAATTGAACTTGCAAACAAGAATTGTGCTGCATAATACAAAATATGGTTTATTGCAACATATTTGCCGTTGTTTTTATCGCCAAAATAAATTTTTGCCAATACCAAATCTGAAAGTGCAAACAATACACCTGCAAGAATAAGCACAAGATATTTAACACTCTTAAATCCACTTGCTACAAAGCCATTAATAGAAAGAAGCATTGTACCCATTACAAAAACTGTATAAACAATTGTTATTGTTTTGAATTTTCCATAATGAAGATTATCGCGTTTTTCCATAGTAATTGTATTGATTACAAGAATTAAACACATAATTGCATCAACAATAAAGTGCCACCAGATATATTCGTCATAACCCATAAGCACTGCAGGAATAAACAAGGTGTGTGCCACCATAAAGCTACCAAATCCCGCAAAAGAATATGTATCACTTTGGTCTTTGTATATATACTTCAAATCAAGCCAGATGTCACCAAGCATACTGAACACAAGACCAAAAATCATAAGAATTGCATACTCAAAGTTATCGCGATTAAGTGAAAATGCTACCAAAGCAGTTGCAATAAAGCAAAGTGATGCTGCAGCTTTTGTGAAAACCGCTTTAACTCTTTCCTCTTTTACTCTGAAATAAAGGAAGATGCCTGTAACAACAATTCCTATTGCAAGGACTACATAAAATAACCAATTCATATTTGTTCCCCCAAACAAAAAAATTATACAATATCTATTATACACCTAATTAAATCAAAATTCAATTAACAGTATAACCAAAAACTAGTTCTGTTTTTTGACAATTCCATACTCATCATAAAGTTTATAATAAGGACATTGATAGTTTGATGAAGTTAAAAAACGCACCATTTCATCTTCATCAAGATTTACGTCACAACAGTATTCTTCAAACTCGTCATCATAATAGTAATTTGCGCAAGTTTCACAATTTGTTTTTGCCATATTTATCACCTATAAGAATTATAACAAAAAATAATAAGAGTATCAACCCACAACTTGTGATATGTGAAGACAAATTTGAGTTTGTCGAAATCAATTCGTAATGCGTAATTCGGAATTCGTAATTTCGCAACGCAGTTCCTACACTTTGCACTTTGCATTTTGTTAGACAAACTCCAATTTATTTACCAGATTACTCATAAAAAAAGATTCATCTTAATAAAATTATATTCCGTATTTATCCAAGTCAATATGTCCGTCAAACTCAAATTTAATTCCATCATTTTCAAGCATTTGACGTTGAGTTTCTCCACCACCAAAAGCAAATCCCGTAGCTACCCTACCCTCACGATTTACTACACGATAACAAGGAATGTTTTCAGGGTCAGGATTATTATGCAAAGCGTAGCCCACAACTCTTGCCCAATGAGGATTACCTGCAAGCATAGCTACCTGACCATAAGTTGCAACCTTGCCTTTTGGAATTTGTTTTACAACATTATAAATTTTTTCAAAAACGGTCATAATAACACCTCATAAGTTTATTATACCACAAAAATATAATAAAACAGATACTTTTAAAATTCGAATCTCCGCCCTTCGGGCATAAAAGAAAGAGTACACTTTCGTGTACTCTCTTTTTATGGTGATCCACCGGAGCGACCGTCTGCTTCGGCTTTACCTCGCATACTACACGCTCAACATAAATGTTTCGCGCCTTTTGCTAAAAACGATTCACCGAATCGTTTTCTTAACGCAAAAACTCTTCGAGTTCGAATCTCCTCCCTTCGGGCATAAAAAGAAAGAGTACACTTTCGTGTACTCTCTTTTTATGGTGATCCACCGGAGATTCGAACTCCGGACACCTTGATTAAAAGTCAAGTGCTCTGCCAACTGAGCTAGTGGATCATATATTCCCGATTATTATCGGGATTTTTTATTATTTAGCAAACATTGAAACCACAACTGTTACTAATGCAATTACCATAAATACAGTTGCAAGAATTTTTGTAAGGAAAGCTTTTTTAGCTTCATCAGTTCTGCCTTTGTTTTTACCGAAGAATGATTCTGAAGAACCACCAGAAATGGCACCTGAAAGACCTTGTTGGTTGCTTTCCTGAACAAGTACAAGGAAAATAATAGCAAGAGCTAACAATATGAGAACTATACCGAAAACGATTTGTACTGCTGTCATTTCTCGTAACCTCCAAACCATCTATATTTCACAGCCTTGATATTCTAACACAGTATTATTAAAAAAGCAAGTGTTTTTTTCAAATTTTTTATATTTTTTTCAGAATAATAATATTATTTTTGATAATACTATTTTTGCAGACAGTAAATGTGTAATTTGCGTTTGCAAAACTGTCTGTCCGACTGCCTTTTTAGGCAGTCGGTTTTGTATTATATAAAAGTTTATGGGAGGGCACCTAGACCCTCCCCTACATAATTATTCATTATTTAAAAAGTGAGTTGCTCGCCTTGGTCGTCTGCACTGAGTATTGCGCCTGCTGATGGAAGTGTTTTTGTTCTGTAACGAGCAGGTTTTGCAAATCTGCCTTCAACAAAATCTGTTACTTCGTCAACTCTATGGCCCTTTTTAAGTGTCATTACTGCAACACCTTGGCTATCTTTTGTAGTTTTTGCAGAGATAGCACCTGAATTAAAGAGTAAATATCTGCCAGCAGTTGATTTAATCACAAGTTCTTTATCTTGTGGTACATAAACTGCTGATACTAACGGGCTCTTATCAGAATATGCTTTTATAAGCTTTTTACGGTTTGTTTTAGTTTCATAAGCAGAAATATCCACCTTTGCAACCTTACCATTCTGGAAGAAGAAAAGCATATAGCCCTTATATTCTTTAATTACTGCCATATAAATTGCAGTTTCGTCAGGCTCCATCTGAAGCTTTGTTGCTACATAGTCACCGAGCACGCTAGCCTTTGTATCGTCAAACTCGTTTGCTCTTGTTTTATAAACCTGACATTTATTTGTAAAGAACATAAGCTCAACGCTATTTGTTGTTTCAACAGTTGCAATAATCTCGTCGTTTTCTTTAAGCTTATGCTCGCCACTCATACGAAGTGAAAGTGGAGTAATTTTCTTAAAGTAACCCTCTTTAGTGAAGAACAATGTTACAGGGTAATCAGGGATTTCTTCTGCTACATCCTCAACTTCTTCAATTTCTTGAGAGTAAATAATTTCACTGCGTCTGTCTTTACCGTATTTATCAGCAACCGCTTTAAGCTCATCAACAATAATACGCTTCACTCTTGCCTTACTTGAAAGAATATCTTCCATATCTTCGATTTGCTTTTTCAAATCGTCAATATCTTTAAGGCGTTTAAGAATATATTCTCTGTTAAGATGACGGAGTTTGATTTCAGCAACATATTCAGCCTGAATTTTATCAATGCCGAAGCCAATCATCAAGTTTGGCACAACTTCTGCTTCTTCTTCAGTTTCACGGACAATTTTAATTGCCTTATCAATATCAAGAAGGATTTTTTGAAGACCTAACAAGAGATGGAGTTTATCTTTTGCCTTTGTTAAATCAAAATAAACTCGACGATTTACACACTCTGTACGGAATGCAACCCACTCTAAAAGCAAGTCTGCTACGCCTAAAACCTGTGGCACACCTGCTATGAGCACATTGAAGTTACAAGAGAATGTATCTTCAAGAGTTGTCATTTTGTAAAGTTTTTGCATAAGTTTATCAGCATCTGTACCGCGTTTTAAATCAATTGTGATTTTAAGACCTTTTTTATCGGTTTCGTCACGGATATCACTGATTTCACGGATTGCATTTGCTTTAACCTTTTCAATTACCTTATCAATAATTGCTTCTGCAGTTGTTGTTGGTGGGATTTCAGTAATATCAATACAGTTGTTTGACTTATCGTATTCATATTTTGCTCTTACTTTAAATCCGCCACGACCTGTGCGATAAATCTCAGCCATCTGGTCGCGATTATAGATAATCTTACCGCCACCAATAAAATCAGGGGCTTTAAGTGTTTCTGTAACATCAAAATCGTTATCTTTAATAAGACCAATTGTTGTTTCACAAATTTCACGAAGATTAAATGAGCAGATTGAAGATGCCATACCAACCGCAATACCTGTATTTGCATTTACAAGAATTGATGGGAATGTTACAGGCAAAAGTGTTGGCTCTTGCATTGTAGCATCATAGTTATCTACAAAATCTACTGTATCTTTATCAATATCCTTAAAAAGTTCACTTGCAATTGTTTCTAACTTTGCCTCAGTATAACGAGATGCAGCATAAGCCATATTTTTTGAATATGCTTTACCAAAGTTACCCTTTGAATCAATATATGGATGCAACAAACTTTCATTACCTTTTGAAAGGCGCACCATTGTTTCGTAAATTGCACTATCACCGTGAGGGTTAAGTTGCATTGTGCGACCAACGATATTTGCTGATTTTACTCTGCCACCATTGAGAAGTCCCATTTTATACATTGTATAAAGAAGTTTTCTGTGTGATGGCTTGAAACCGTCAATTTCAGGGATTGCACGGGATACGATAACGCTCATAGCGTATGGCATAAAGTTGGTTTCAAGAGTATGTGTAATATTTTGAGTTACAACCTCACCAGCACCAAGAATGTGAGCATTTAATTGCTCTTCGGTGATTTCGGTTTCAACTACTTTTTTCTTTCTAGCCATTCATATCCCTCCTTTTATGAAATATCGGCAAGGTCAATATACATATGACCATTTTCTGCAATAAAGTCTTTTCTGCCTTGTAAATCGTCACCCATAAAGAGTTCAAATCTTTCTTCCATAAGTGACTCAATATTATCAGGCTCAACTTTAATAAGACGACGAGTTTTAGGATTCATTGTAGTAAGCCACATCATATCAGCGTCGTTTTCACCAAGACCTTTTGAGCGTTGAATTGTGTATTTAGCGTTACCAATCTGCTCTAACACATCTGCTTTTTCTTTTTCAGTATAGCAGAAATATGTTTCGTCTTTTGTGCGGATTTCGTAAAGTGGAGATTCCGCAATAAACACCTTGCCTTCACGGATAATTGTTGGCATAAGACGATGAATCATAGTCAAGATTAGTGTTCTGATATGGAATCCGTCAACGTCCGCGTCAGTACAGATAATAACTTTATTCCATCTTAAAGCATCAATACTGAAAGATGAAACATCTTTACTCTTCTTTGAATTAACCTCAACGCCACAACCAAGCACTTTAATAAGGTCAACAATAATATCACTCTTAAAAATCTTGTCATATTCACTCTTAAGACAGTTAAGAATTTTACCACGAACTGGAATAATTGCTTGGAAAGATGAGTCACGGGCTTGCTTACAAGCACCAAGAGCAGAGTCACCCTCTACTATAAAGATTTCGCGTTCACTAACATCTTTACTACGACAATCAACGAATTTTTCAACACGAGAAGTCATATCGTTGCCAGTTTGCAAAGTCTTTTTAATGTTAATTCTTGTACTTTCTGCCTTAATACGAGAACGCATATTGATAAGTACTTGTCCTGTAATTTTGTCGGCATCAAGTTTATTTTCAAGGAAATAGATTTCAAGTTGCTGACGGAAAAATTCTGTCATAGCCTCTTGAATAAACTTATTTGTAATAGCTTTTTTAGTCTGATTTTCGTACGAAGTCTGTGTTGAGAATGAAGAAACAACTAAAATTAGACAATCTTCAACGTCCTGATAAGTAATTTTAGCGTCACTCTTAACGTATTTACCATTTGTTTTAAGATAATTATCAATCTGATAAACGAAAGCATTACGGAATGCCTTTTCCGGTGCACCACCATATTCAAGAAAACTTGAGTTGTGGTAATATTCTTTTGCCTGAACTTTATTAGAGAAACAAACTGCAGCTGTAAGTTTAACTTTATAATCTTTCATGTCAGCACGGTCACGACCTACACGCTCGCTTGACCAAAACTGAACATTAGACATTTCAGTACCATTTGCAATTTCTTTTACATAGTCAGTAATACCATTATCGTAGCAATATTCAAAAGTTTCAAAACTATTGCCTGAAATCTGATTTTTAAGTGTAAATTTAATACCTTGGTTTACAACTGACTGACGCTTAATCGTTTCTTGGTAGTATTCAAGAGGAATGTTGATATCAGTAAAAACTTTAAGGTCAGGTTTCCAACGAATACGAGTACCTGTATCGCGCTTATTATATGGTTCTTTCTGCATTTCGCCTACAATCTCACCCTTTTCGAAGTGAAGATTATATTTAAAACCATCTTTATGAACTTCAGCATCCATATATTCTGATGAATACTGTGTTGCACAAAGACCAAGACCATTAAGACCTAAAGAATACTCATAACTTCCGTCTGCATCATTTGTATTATATTTACTACCTGCATAAAGTTCACAGAATACGAGTTCCCAGTTATATCTGTCTTCTTTTTTATTGTAATCAACAGGAAGACCACGACCAAAGTCCTGAACTTCGATTGAGCCATCAAGAAAACGAGTTACAACGATTTTATCACCATAACCTTCTCTTGCTTCGTCGATTGAGTTTGAAAGAATTTCAAAAACGGCATGTTCGCAACCCTCAATACCATCTGAACCGAAAATAACCGCAGGGCGTTTACGAACTCGGTCAGCGCCTTTTAATTGAGATATGCTTTCATTACCATAAGATGCTTTTTTTGCCATACAAAATTACTCCTTAACAGGAATTTTCTGAGAAGATTCTGAGAACCCCTCAGTCTGCTTCGCAGACAGCTCCCCTTTCAGGGGCGCCAAGTATAAAAATAAACCACTAAATATTATACACTACATTTAGCGGTTTAGTCAAGTTTTAAGGAGTATTATACCCCAATATATTCACTTTTAATAAGATTTATTTTTTGTTAGTTTTACGTTCAACTTTTGTTTTGTTGCCTTTTTCGTCAACAATATACATATTATCAAGTTGACCTGTAAGGCTACGCTTAAAACTATCAATATATTCGCGACGAAGAACAGCTTGCTCTGCCTTTTCTTCTTCTGTAAGACCTACTGTCTTCATTTTTTTTGCAAGTTCATTTATTCTATCGATTTTCTTCTGTTCCATATTATACATTCCTTTGTTTTTAGTGTTTATATAGTATAGAACATTTTCCTAGTTTAGTCAAGATTTCGTATTATATACATTATAACCGCTCTTTTTGAGCAGATTTTTCGCAAGACAATGTGGGTAAAGCGAAGCTGTATGTCGATACCGCGAGCTGCAAGCCACGCAGTATTGCGGAAAATCTGCCAAAAAGAAAAACTCCCCTACTTTCGTAGGGGAGAAAGAATCGTTAAATAAGATTATTCGTTAATCTTAGTAACAACACCTGAACCAACTGTTCTACCGCCTTCACGGATAGCGAAACGAAGACCTTCTTCGATAGCGATAGGAGTGATGAGTTCAACGTCCATAACAACGTTGTCACCAGGCATACACATTTCTGTACCTGCTGGAAGAGAAATTGTACCTGTAACGTCTGTTGTTCTGAAATAGAACTGAGGTCTGTAGTTGTTGAAGAAAGGAGTATGACGGCCGCCTTCATCCTTTGT
>JAZLBG010000054.1:0-4726 GCA_045613585.1 Candidatus Fimenecus sp.
TTCATCTCACAAAGGATTTTTTCGTTGTTTGAATTAAAAATTGGATTTTCGTACATAGTATCACCTAATTATCAAATTATGGTTAAATAGAACACCTTATTTTTGAGCAGATTTTTCGTAAAACAATGTTGCCGAAACGAAGTTGTATCGAGTATACCACGAGTTGAAGGCAACGCAGTATTACGGAAAATATGCCAAAAAGAATTATACTCGTTCTTTGTCGTCGGTTAATGCACCACTAGCATGAATTGAGATTGGGTCACCTAAATATGTTGGCTCAGGCTCTATTTCACAATAGAAAAGGTCTTTTACTCTTGCAAGCCATTCTCTCATATTATTATAAAATCCGTATTGCATTTTATCGGCAGCCACACCATAAGCATCAATACCCAACTTGCGAGCATCATAAACCGAACGATACAAATGATATTTTTGAGTAACAATTACCATTTTCTCTACTTGAAAAACATCACGGGCACGATACATTGACTCATAAGTTGAAAGTCCCGCATGGTCCATAAACACATCATCCGCAGGCACGCCTTCTTCAATTGCGCAATCTTTCATAATGTTTACTTCGTCATATTCTTCACGGGCGTGGTCACCTGTCATAAGAATTCTATCAGTACAGCCTGTAAAATAAACATCTATACCGAAATCAAGTCTTTCACGAAGCATTGGGGAAGGTTCTGTACCCCAGATACCCGCACCCATAACCATTACACAATCGAAGTCGTATTCTCCAACCTCATCCATTGTGAGAATGTACTCATCAACATAAGAAATCATATAGGCATTAATGCCAACCACAGCTACCCCACCGAGCAAACAAACACAAAGGATTGTAATCATTACCCTTTTGAACATTTTGTTTTTTAATAACTTCTTAATCATGTTTTTCACCGATTATTTAAACTCGAGCAATCATATCTCCATATTCTTCTTTTTTCTGCTTGATAAATTCCTTAACAGCATCTACTGATGGCATATCTTGTGAGCAAGCGTGAGAAGCTACGAGCATAGCAGCAGATGCTGAACCGAATTCAAGAGCATCAATAATTTCCCAACCTTCAAAAATACCATAAAGGAATGCAGATGCGTAACCATCACCGCCACCGAATGATTTAAGAAGCTTTACTGGGAATGGCTTGATTGAATAGCTTTCACCATCGTTAGTGTAAGCTGTTGAGCCTTCCTTACCGTGCTTGATAATTACGATTTTTGCATTCTGTGAGTGCCAATATGCCGCAGTTTCTTTATCTGTCATACCTACTTTAATAAACTTCTCTGTAAGGTCATATTCTTCACGAGAACCTAAAATAATATCTGCTTCACGAGCAACTGAAGAATAATAAATAGCAATTTCATCACTGTTTTTCCAGTTATATGCCCGATAGTCAATAGCAAAAATTACAGGCACGCCATTTTTCTTAGCTAAAGCTACTGCTTTAAGTGCTGCTTCTCTTGATGGGCTTTCTGCAAGTGCAGTACCAGAAATGAGAATTGCTTTTGCCTTGTTGATATATTCTTCGTCAATATCTTCTACATCAAGTTTAAGGTCAGCAGCTTCGTTACGATACATAACGATTGAGCTTTCTGTTTCTGACTTGATTTCAGTAAATGTAAGACCAATTTTTTCACCATTCTGACAACGCTTGATGTGAGAAGTGTCAATACCCTCATTTTCAAAGTAGTCTGTTACGAATGTGCCAAGCTGGTCATCTGAAACTCTTGCGAAGAAACCAACTTTTTTGCCAAGACGAGCAAGACCAACTGCAATATTTGCAGGTGAGCCACCTAAATATCTTTTAAAAGTTGTGCTTTCGTTAAGTGGGCAATAGTAGTCAACAGGGTTTAAGTCAACTGCTACTCTACCTAAAAGGATTAAGTCAAATTCCTTGTTGTTATCAAATTCAATGTATTTCATAATAATTCTCCTTAATTATTCATAAAACTGAACACTTTAATATGTCTTTTTACATTTTCATAAACGCCCATTGCTTCTTGGCGGCTTAATTCAAAATAGTTTGCTTTTTCAATTGGTTTACAGTAATCAAGAGCATATTTTGCAAGATTGTCAAAACTTGCGGTTGCAATATTGATTTTTCTGACACCAAGAATAATTGACTGTTGGAACATTTCGTCTGTAATGCCTGTACCACCATGAAGCACAAGTGGAGTATCAACCATTTTGTTAATATCGTCAAGCACATCAAAACGAAGAGTTGGAAGTACTGGATAATTGCCATGAGCGTTACCAATTGCAACTGCAAGTGCGTCAACACCTGTTTCGTCACAGAAAAGTTTTGCATCGTCAGGGTTTGTGCAAAGAATTTCGTGAGCAGCACCATCACCCTCATTACCACCTACAACGCCGAGTTCTGCCTCAACTGTTGCGCCATATTCGTCTGCCATTTCGCGAACCTGCTTTACTGCCTTGATATTCTCTTCAAGTGGTAAAGTTGAGCCGTCAAACATAACTGATGTAAAGCCCATCTCCAGTGCTTTTTTCACAGTTTCAATTTTAAGGCCGTGGTCAAGATGCACCGCAATATCAACTTTAGAATTTTTTGCGGCAGAAATCATCATTGGCCCCATAAGCTCAAGTGGTGAGTTTTTAAGTCTGCACTCAGCAATCTGTAAAATTATGGGAGTATTAAGTTCTTCAGCAGCCCAGACTGCACCCATAACCATTTCCATATTTCCTACACTGAAGGCGCCTACTGCTCTATTTTCTGCTTCGGCTTTTTCAAGTAGTTTTTTCATTGGAACTAACGCCATAACAGCACACTCCAATCCATTTTATTTTAATCAATTTATTGTATCACTTTATGCTTACAAAATCAATGTTTTATAGGTAAAAAATAGTAGTTTTTTTCTGTATAAAATCACAAAAAAACAGCCCATTCACAACATTGTGAACGGACTGTTGATTAAATTAAATTACTTTACAAGCTTTGCTTTCCACATAACGAATGCGCCAAGCACTGATGCGATAATGCCAGGGAAGAGAAGTGTGCCTGCATCAAGGCCGGGAGCTACAAGTAATACGCCAAGCATTACAAGAATTGGGAAAATTGAAATCTTCCAGTGCTTTGAGAAATAGCCTGCTGCCAATGCACCAAAAAGTGCAGGTTGCACCTGTTTGAATGCTGGCATTAAAAGTTCGCTGTTTGTGAATGCAGGAAGGAATGGTTTGAACACCAAAACGCCAACTGCAATAATAAGTGTTGTAACAATTGAAGATGTTGCAATAGCAATTGTTGAAATTACTTCGCCTTCTTCACTGTTTGCTTTTACTTTTGCATTTTCCATAGCACCAATAGCGCAAGGAAGTTTAAGGTTTGTAATGTTACCTGTTACGAATGAAAGATATGTACCACCTGCACCGAGCATTGGTGTGTAAATAAGCACTTCAATAACTGCAAGTGACCAATAAAGCGGAATAAGTTTCATAAGGCCTGACATAACACCACTAAGCGATGGCCATACACCCAAATACAAGCAGATTGAAAGTGGGAACATAATCATTACGCAAAGCGCTGTGATACTTGAAACTCTACCCCAAGCATGGACACGGTCAAAATATGATTTTTCTACATGTGTTTTCTTACTCATAATTAACCCCTCCATTCCAAGATAGCAAGGCTTTCTGGCAATACATTATACATAACAACTGCAGCCACCATTGCAATAATCATACCAATTGGCATAACAAATGGTTCAAGCCATGTAAGTTTGAATTTGTTTGCGATTTTTTCAAGAATTAAAGATGCAACAACAGCAACAACAAGTGTAATTACTGACAATACACCTGCACCGTCACCAAATGTTTCAGGCTTACCTTTACCTGCAATTGCACGAGCAACGAAAGCACCGATAAGACCAATAAATACTGCAGGAGTTAAAAGGTCAATAAAACCTGCAATACCGCCTGATTTTTTCTCTTTCTTTTCAGTTGTTTCTTCACCGTTTTCTTCTTTTTTGCCTAAGTTAAGAACTTTTTTATGTAAAGGCTTTGCAACGAATGGTAATAATACAAGTGAGAAACAAATACCAAGTGTCATAACCCATGCTACACCTGCGAAAACTGCAGGGTCAGTGATTACTGATGAAATACCGCCCTCTTGACCTAAAGCATTCATAGCATCGCCTGCTGCTTTTGTTTCATACAACAAGTTACCAAGAACTGATAATCTCACCCAAGGAATAACAAGACCTAATGATGGGGCTAAAACAATAACTGTTGCTAATACTGATAATGCTGATGGAATTGTGAAAACTGCACTTGATGTAACAGCGTCACGTAATTTTTTCTTATCAAGACCTAATTTCTCGCCCTGTTTCCATGCTTTAACAAGGAAGAAAGCAGATTGTGCAAGAACAAAAAGAATTACGCCGCCAGCAATCAAGTACAAACCTGTACTTTCTTTAAAGTCCATATCTTTCATCTCCTAATAAAATTATGGTTATATTAAAACACTTTTTCACCATAAAATCAATAAAAAAATAAATATTATTCCTTAAATGGCGATTTAATGATTTAACTTGTTAAATTTATATATTGACAAAGTAAAAAAAATGCTATAAAATATAATACAAATCAAATAGCCACTATCGAAAAAACAGTAAAGAAAAAAAGACATAAAATACTCGCTTTCAGAGAGTTGCCGTCTGGTGCAAGGCAACACAGTGTTTATGTGTATAACTCATTTCGGAGTTGCAT
>JAZLBG010000055.1:0-7418 GCA_045613585.1 Candidatus Fimenecus sp.
CGAGTACCTTTGTTTTTCCTGTTCCTTTTTTACCGATAATAAGAGAAATCATATTATCTCCTCCTATATATTTATTCCATCCCTAAGATGGTCATTTCTGAAATTAATTAGCCAAGTCTTGCTAAAAGTTCTGCAGCTTGAGCTTCATAACCTGGTTTGCCAAGAAGAGCAAACATATTCTTTTTATAGCTTTCAACACCAGGCTGATTAAATGGATTAACACCTAAAACATAACCTGAAATTGCACAAGCTTTTTCAAAGAAGTAAACGAGATAGCCAAATTCATATTCGTTCATTTCTGGAACTTCAATGCAGATATTTGGCACGCCACCATCAACGTGAGCTAAAAGTGTTCCTTGATATGCCTTACGATTAACAAAATCCATTGTTTTACCTGCAAGGAAATTAAGACCATCAGCATTAACTTCGTCTTCTTTAATAACAACTTCGCGCTTTGGTTTAGTAAACATAACAGATGTTTCGAAAAGCATTCTCACGCCATCCTGAATATACTGGCCCATTGAGTGAAGGTCTGTTGAACAAACAACGCTTGCAGGGAAAATACCCTTGCCATCTTTACCTTCGCTTTCGCCATAAAGTTGTTTGAACCATTCGTTCATCATTGTGAAATCAGGTTCATAAGCAACCATAAGTTCAACTGCTTTGCCTTTACCTAAAAGAACGTTACGGATTGCAGCATATTTATAACAATCGTTCTTCTCTAAATCGCAAACACTATAATCTGCACGAGCATCAGCTGCACCTTGCATCATTTTATCAATATCAATTCCTGCGACTGCGATTGGAAGAAGACCAACTGCAGTAAGAACTGAATATCTACCACCAACATCATCAGGTACTACAAATGTTTCGTAACCTGCTTTGTCAGAGAATTCTTTAAGTGTTCCCTTTTCTTTATCAGTTGTAACATAAATACGTTTTGCAGCTTCTTCTTCGCCATATTTTTCAATGAGAAGTTCACGGAAAATACGGAAAGCAATAGCTGGTTCAGTAGTTGTACCTGATTTTGAAATAACATTGATTGAGAGGTCAATATCTTTTACAAGGTCAACAAGTTCTGAAAGTGAGTTGCCACTGATTGAATTACCACTGAAATAGATATTTGGTGTATCTTTCTGAACAAGGTTATAGTTCTGTGATGTGCAGAATTCAATGGCTGCACGAGCACCAAGATATGAGCCACCAATACCGATAACTACAAGTGCTTTTGAATCACTCTTGATTTTAGCGGCAGCTTTTTTAATTCTTTCGAATTCTTCTTTATCGTAATTAACAGGAAGGTCAACCCAACCTAAAAAGTCAGCACCTTCGCCACTTTTGTCAACAATCTTCTGATGAGCATCTTCAACTGCAGGCGCCATAGCCTTTATTTCGTCATCAGTAATAAAATTCTTAACATAATTGTCGTTAAGTTTTAATGCCATTTTAAATTAGTCCTCGCTTTGTTATAGTGTTTTTACTATTTTACCCTAAAAGCGCATTTTTTTCAATAGAATTTTGTTATTTTTTTGCAAAAGTTGACCATAAAATTTTGAACACAAAAAACACGCCACGCTTTTCAACTGCATTTTCACTGATAATTGAACAAGAGGCTAAATTTTCACCGTCTTTTTCAAAATAAACTGTTCCCAATTTTTGACCTTTTTCAACGGGTGCTTCAACATCAATACAAATGTCAACTCGTTGAGAAATCTGGTTTTCTGTCCCCTTTTTAATCAATATTGGATTTGGATTTTTCACAACAGGTTTAATTACATCTTGCTTGCCATAAAGGACAGTAACATCTGTAATTAACGACATATCAATTTTCGGTTCATATATTGAATAATTGGCAAATCCCCAATTTAATAATTTTTTTGCATCTTCAAAACGGTCTGCACTATTATCGCTGCCAAGCACAACTGCTATTAATTCCATACCATCACGCTGTGCAGTTGCACTTATACAATAGCCTGCCTTTGATGTTGTGCCTGTTTTAAGCCCTGTTGCACCCTTATAAAAACGCACAAGTTTATTTGTATTTACAAGTTCAGTTTCACCATTACGAAGAGAATCCATCCAGATAGTTGTATATTCCTTAATTTTTTCATATTTCATTAATTCACGACTCATAATTGCAATATCGCGAGCAGTTGAATAATGGTTTTCAGCAGTATCATCAAGCCCTGAACAATTTTCGAAATTAGTATTTGTCATACCCAACTCACTTGCACGTTTATTCATCAATGCGACAAAGTTCATTTCGTCACCCGATATGTATTCAGCTAGAGCAGTGCTAGCATCATTAGCACTTGCTACTGCTGTGGCCTTAATAAGTTCGTGGAGTGTCATAACTTCGCCCTCTTTAAGCCATATTTGCGAGCCACCTTTTGACGAAGCTTCACGGCTTGCAGTAACCTTGTCTTCAAGAGTAATTAAACCTTTCTCTAACTCTTCCATTACAAGTAACAATGTCATAATTTTTGTAATAGATGCAGGTGGTAATTTTTCGTCTGCATCCTTCTCCATTAGCACCTGTCCGCTTGACGCTTCCATTAAAATCACTGATTTTGCTGACAGTGAGTGCAACAAGTTTTCACTTTCTTCTGCATAAACAGGTATAGACAATGGCAACATCAATAAAATGCATAATAAAACTGAAATAATCTTTTTCATTCATATCCCTCCAAAAAAATATATGAATGGGACAAATTAGTATATGAAAAAAAGAATTTTTGTGTTATAATGTTTTTCAGGTGATTTTATGAAGGTGTTCTTTCATACTCTTGGGTGCAAAGTAAATCAGTATGAAACTCAAGAAATGCGTGAACAATTAAATAGCAGTGGGTATCAGGTAACTGAAAACGAAAATGATGCAGATATTTTTGTTATAAACTCTTGCACAGTTACAAGTGAGAGTGACAGAAAAACAAGGCAGTGTGTTCGTCATTATAAAAAGAAACACCCTGAAAGTACAGTTGTGTTGACAGGATGTATGCCACAATCTTTTCCGGAAATGGCTGAAAAATTGATAGAAGCTGATATTGTTTTAGGTAATAAAAATAATAAGTTACTTGTTTCATCATTAAACGAATATTTTGGTGAATCTTGCAGAGTTTTACATATGGAGCAACACGAAAGTGGTGAGCCACTAATTTCAAGTGGTATAACATCTTTTGAAGAGCGCACAAGAGCTACTCTTAAAATTGAAGATGGTTGCGACAGATTCTGCTCATATTGTATAATTCCAAAGGCTCGTGGTCGAATAAGATGGAAGCCTATTGATGACATTAAGCGTGAAGTCAATGCTCTTGCAGATAATGGTTATCGTGAAATCGTACTTGTAGGAATCAACCTTTCTGCTTACGGCAAGGGTTCTGACCTTGATTTGGCTGATGCTATTGCCGTTGTCGGTGAAAACAATAAAATAGAGCGTATTCGTTTAGGGTCTCTCGAGCCTGACCATATTACTGATGAGTTAATTGAGAAAATGGCAAAATGTGAAAAACTTTGCCCTCAGTTCCATATTTCACTTCAAAGTGGTTGTGATAAAATTCTTAAAAAGATGAACAGGCACTATACAAGTGACGAATATTTCGCTTTATGTGAAAAGTTGAGAAAATCTTTTAAAGATTGCACACTCACAACTGATATTATGGTTGGTTTTCCGCAAGAAAGTAATGAAGATTTTGAAACAACAAAGCAATTTGCAGAAAAGGTTGGTTTTGAAAAAATACATATATTCCCCTATTCTCGCAGAAGTGGTACTGTTGCAGATAAAATGGACGGACAAATTGAAAAGTCTATAAAATCTCAACGAGTTGCTGAGCTTTCAGCGGTTGCTGATAAAATCCGAAATGAGTTTTTAGAAAAGCAAATTAATAAAACTCTTTCTGTGCTTATTGAAAGTCGACAAAGTGATGGTATGTATTTAGGTTACACTGCAAACTATACACCTGTTAAATGCGAAAATGGTGTTGTTGGTGAAATAAAAAACGTAATCATCACTTCAGTTGAAGATGATTATTGTATAGGTGAGTAAAAAAATTACGGACAAGGTTTTCCCTTGTCCGTTTTGTTTTAATAAAGTATTTCGTAAGAAACTGAATTAACTACACCGTATGCATTAAATGCAACACTCAATTCAACTTTTCTGTTTTTATCATTTCTTCCTTGATAAACATACAACACATCTTCAGATGTTTTACCTTCAGGAATGCCTAAAGCTTTTTCAACATCACTACGAGAAACTCCTGGTGAAAGTGTACCTGCAAACTTGATTTGTCTGTTTATTTCATTAGTGTTGTTATAACTATATCCTGAAACAAAAGCCTCCAAATAATTTACTGCTTCATCTTTTGTGTTTCTCACTGTAAGTTTCATACTTGCGTCTTCTACTGAAATATAAAATGACAAGCTTTCATCAGGCTCTAGCATTTTACCATCATAAGCCTTATTATTGTTGATTGTTGCACCACTATTTGTAACAAACTCGTTAAGAGTACATGGAATTTTTACAGTTTTATCACCTGCAAAAACAAGTGTACCTTTTTTCCAGTCTGCTTTTAATGTTTCTGTATCAAGAGTTAATGTTTCAACTGGTGGTGTTTTTTCTTTGCCACAAGCTGCAAATGAAAGTAACATTACAACAACAAGTAGTATTGAGATATATTTTTTCATAATATCAATCCTTTCGGGTTATATTATATTATTTTTTTGATAGAAAATCAATATCAGTTTACTGTATAGTAAAACCAGTTAGCAAGATTTTCAGGCTCTACAAAGAATTTGCCTCTGAAAAGTGCAGTTTTAAGTTTTGAGCCTTTAACAGGAATATCTGCAAGAGATTTTACTGTAACTTCGTATTTTTTGTCAGCTTTTACTTTTACAATTTTTTCTTCATTAGGGAGTAAATCGAAGTAGTTATCAGTAAATGGTATTTTAAAATCAGGTATATCAACCATTACACTACGGCAGAATACGGAAGATTTCATTTTAACAATTATTTCACCATTTTCGTAGCTAACTGTTGTATTAATGGTGTTTGGTTTGAGTTTCATTTCCCTGTCAGGCACAAAAATCTTTGTACGCTCTGAAATAAGAGCATCATTTTCATACATTTTAACTGATAAGAAAATTTCTTTTTTGTTGCCCTTAATGTCTGCACCAAAAATACACTCACTTGAAAGTGGACTAAGTGTTTTTGCAAGTTCATTTGTTGAGATAACTTTGCCATCAACAGTTGCGAGAGTTATAGTAATTTTCACATTCTTTTCTTCTCTTAAATCGTTGATTGCATAGATTTTATAATCTTTCTTTGTTTCTTCAACAGAAATGCACACAGGCTCAAAGAAATGACGAGAAGCATATTGTAATGCTTTCCATTTGCCAGTATAGTCAACGCTTGCCCAAGATGGTGCTTGCCAACAGTCGTTATACTGCCAGAAAAGTGAGCCATGACAACGATGACGGTTTCTACGCCAATGCTCAGTTGCATCCTGAATACATTCTTTCTGAATGAGATTTGTCATATAGATTAAATCTTCAAACTTTTCAGGCTCATAATACTTTTCAAGCAAGTAATAAAGCATTTTGCGGTTGCCGTTTCTGCACTTCTGATGTGAATTGAAAATATCACTTGTGATATAGTAGTCACTCTCTTCTGCAAATTGACGGACTGCATCCATTGATGGTAATGATTCAAGACCAAATTCACTGCAGAAACGAGTAGGACGACTTCTGTAATAATTAAGTGGTTTTTGACCATGCCAAACTGTCCACATATGAGTATCCCCATGGTCATCACCCGTTACGCCTTTACGGAAACTTTCACCAATTGGTGATGTTTCAATATATGGTGTGTCAGGGTCAAGGTCTGTTACTAAATCCTTAAGAATTTCGTAGAAGAATTTTTTATACCACTGAACAATTTTCATATTTTCAGGCATATATGCAAACATTGTTTCAATTTCATTGTTACCACCCCAAAGACAAAGTGATGGATGATGTTTAACGCGTTTTACCTGATATTTGATTTCAGTTAATACATTCTCGCGGAAATCATCTTCATAGAATGGGTACATGAGACAAGCAAACATAAAGTCTTGCCAGATAAGAAGACCTTTTTCGTCGCACTGCTCATAGAAATAGTCAGATGTATAATATGCACCACCCCATGTGCGAAGCATATTAAAGTTTGATTCCAATGCAGAATCTATGTAGTAATCATAAATATCTTTTGTAACTCTGCCCATTAAAGAGTCAGGCAAAATCCAGTTAGCACCTTTACCGAAAATTGGTGTATCGTTAAGATAGAAACAGAAATTTGTGCCAAACTCATCTTTTTCGCGATTAAGACGGATTGTGCGAAGACCAATTTTCTTTGAAAATTCAACATCCTGGAGTGTTGCAACTACTTTGTAAAGTGGTTGTTTTTCTTTACCGCTTAACTCTCTTGTCCACCACAATTCAGGATTTTCAATTACTATTTCGTTGTTTTCAATAGCATATTCTGTGCCATCAGGGTAAATGATTTTGGTGGTTACTTCACCATCACCATCAACAACAGGGTTAATTTTAACTATTACTTTGCCGTTTTCGTGAATTTGCTTAATTTCAACATCTGCAATTCTATTATCAAAGCACTCAATCCAAATGTCATCAGTAATACCTGTAAGTGGAAGATGTGGACCCCAGTCCCAACCAAAATGACAATGTGGTTTACGAATGTATGCAGCACCATCAGTACCATTACAATTCTTTGGAATCGGCTTTTCTTTTTGCATCTTTTCTGCATAATTTGTTGGTGAGAAGAATGTGATTTTAAGAGTATTCTCCCCTACCTTCGCAACAACTTTAATGTCAAACTCATATTTAAGATGTGCATTTTCGCCTTTACCTACAAGAGTATCATTAACATAAACTTCGCAAAGAGTATCAAGAGCTTTGCAAACAAGCAAAACTTTTCGATTTGCAAGGTCGTTTTCTGTGAGTGAGAATACTCTTTCGTAAGTCCAGTCTTCACGACCTACCCATTCGACTTTGCTTTCGTTATCTTTATAATATGGGTCAGGAATAGCACCTAATTCAAGTAATTGAGTGTAGTTGTCAGATGGGACAGATACTTCGTATTTATCACCTGTTGCTACACGAGTCATATTCCATTGTCCGTTGAGATTATAAGTTGTCATAACAATTTTTCCTTTGGATTTTATTTTATACTATTGTAGCAGAAGATGAAGTGTATTGCAATATATAAATAAGTTAGATAAATTGGGGTTTGTCGGGCTCATTGAATGGTGTTGTTTTGCCTCCCTCTGACGAGGTGCGGGTGTCCGGTGGACACCTCTGCAAAGCAGAAGCACCGACCGAACCGGCAGGTGAGAATTAGGTGGCAACGCGTTAGCGTTGACGGAGGG
>JAZLBG010000056.1:0-21003 GCA_045613585.1 Candidatus Fimenecus sp.
TGAGAATGGACCTGCATAATATTCTGCTTTAACATCAGGGTCAAGAACACCGTTAGCGTCACTTGCCTGCTTGCCCATAAGAACATCACTTAAAATCTTAGAAACAGCCTTTGCAGCCTTCTGGTCCTTATCTTGCTGAGTAAGGAACATTGTTGTTATTGGAAGAAGTGCGCTTGTAACCGCAGTACCAATAAGCTCGTTTGATATGCTAACATAGAATGGGCCCGCAAGTGGAACGCCATTAGCATCACATTCTTTTTCACCATTTACATAGTGATAAGTTTCACTCTGGAAAAGACCAGGAATGATGATAGTAGGAGTTACGTCATTCTTAGCATAAGCAAGAACAGACATACATGACAAAGTCATAATAACTGCCAATACTACTGAAAGAATTTTTTTCATAGTAAAGTCCCCTTTTAATAAAAAAATATTTGCTCGGATTTTTACTAATATAGTATAACAAAGTTTGAACAATTTGTAAACAAAATCTATATGTGTATTATATATGAAAAATTATATGTATTTTTTGGTAAATTGCACAATAAAAATATAAAAATACCTATTGACAAACTAAAAAAAATAGTTTATACTATCAAGGCTGACAAAAAAGTACATACTTCGGGGTGTAGCGCAGCTGGTAGCGCGCCACATTTGGGATGTGGATGCCGCAGGTTCGACTCCTGTCACTCCGACCAAAATAGCAGTTTCAACTTCGGTTGGGACTGCTATTTTCTTTGTAATTGATAGTACGGAGTCGAACCTCGTGGAGAGTTTTTAGCCAAAAGCGCAAAATTTTGGAACTGCGTTGCAATTATAGAAGTTTCACAAAGAAAAGGACTCTTGTAGGGGCAG
The DNA here is from genome assembly GCA_045613585.1 of Candidatus Fimenecus sp. GTDB lineage: Bacteria > Bacillota > Clostridia > Oscillospirales > Acutalibacteraceae > Fimenecus. The sequence goes on from JAZLBG010000056.1 coordinate 856, forward strand.
GTTTTAAGTGCCTGCCCGTAAACATTTGAAATCTCGCGGGAGGGCACGGAGACCCTCCCCTACAAGGTTTATTTGATAGAATAAAACAATTAAACAGTCCGCCAAACTCAAATTTATTGTATAAATAAGAAAAATGTTGTATAATATTTTAAAATCTTCAGGAGGTGCTATATGAAAGTTATAATTGGTTGCTTAAATTCAAAATATATTCACGCTTCATTAGCGCCTTGGTGTTTACTTTCAGGTGTAAAAAACTTTGCTAAAAACAATTATGATGCCAAAGTTTTTGAAAGTACAATCAACGGTAATCTTCACGATTTTGCAAGAAAAATTATTGACGAAAATCCTCAAGTGATTTCATTCTCTTGTTATATCTGGAATATCACCCAAACCCTTGAAATCTGCAAAGAAATCAAAGAAAATCTTAACTGCAAAATCATTCTTGGTGGTCCTGAAGTCGCATACAGACCACAAGATATTTTAGAAAAATACGATTTTATAGATTTTGTATTATCTGGTGAGGGCGAATGGAATTTTCCGCTTTTGCTTGATAACATAAATGGTGATTTATCTTGTGTTGATGGGCTTGCATATGGCAATAACAACGAAATTATAATAAATCCTGAAAGAGAGTATGCCCACACTCCACCATCACCTTATAGTGAGGAGTTTTATAACAATTTAAAGGGTAGAATTGCCTATATAGAAACCAGTCGCGGTTGCCCTTATCGTTGTGCTTTCTGTTTGTCGGGCAGATGCTCAAAACTTAGATTTTTCGATTTAGACCAGGTTAAAAAAGATATAATAAATCTTGCAAACAGTGGTACACAAACACTAAAATTTGTAGATAGAACATTCAATGCAAATTCAAAGCGAGCTAACGAAATTTTAACATTTATTAAAGAAAATTACGGCACAAAAATTCCGAAAAACATCTGTTTTCACTTTGAAATAGCAGGTGATATTCTCACAGAAGATACACTTGAAATTCTTTCTCAAATGCCAGTTGGCGCAGTACAACTTGAAATCGGTATGCAATCTTTTAACGAAGAAACACTTCAAAAAATCAACCGAAAAACTAATACAGAAAAACTTATTAAAAACATAAAAAGACTACTCCAGATGGGTAATATGCACATTCATATTGACCTTATTGCAGGGCTTACAGGTGAAGATTTAGAAAGCTTTAAGCGTAGTTTTAACATTGGCTATTCATTAAAAGCACATATGTTGCAAATGGGATTTTTAAAGCTTCTTTATGGTGCAAATATGCGAGAGAATCCTGAAGAATTTCCTTGCGAATACAACGAAAATCCACCTTATGAGGTAATTTCAACCCCTTGGATTAGTGCTGACGAAATGAAAACCTTGAAAAACTGTGAAGATGCAGTTGACCGACTTTATAATAGTGGGCGTTTTCTGTTTACTCTTGATTATTTAATTGACGAAATTGGCATTTCACCTTTTGACTTGTTTAATGATTTCGGCAACGCGGTTGATGGTACAAATATGAAACTGTCAGACTATGCAGTTAAAGTGTATGAGCATTTCAAAAACCAATGTGATGACCGTGTTTTGAGAGAAAAAATCCTTTGCGATTTGCTTTCTTGCTCATCATCAGTGCAAATTCCCGAAATTTTCAAAATCCGCGACCCACTGTATAAAAAAGTGAAGAAATATTTTATTGAAAATATTAATCAAAATATGAAAATCGCAATACTTTATAGCAAGAATGAAATTTTTGCAGTAAATCAAAGTGAAAGCAAGGATTTTCACGGTAGGTACAAGGGCGAATTTTATAATATTCCTGATTAAATTTATCTATTCATCACATAATGCTTCAAACAAAAACCTTGTGGCAAATTTTATACCTTTTACAAAAGCATCTTTTTCTAAAATATTACAGGTGGAAGTGAACGCTTTATCGTATTCTTCAAGCAACACTATTTGTTCTTGATTTAATTTTGACCGCAACTGTTCATTTTTCTGGGATAATTTTCTTATAATTGTTCTTTCTTGTTCATTTCTTACTGTACCTGTTTCAACAATATACGAATACCATAATTGTTCTAATTCTTTTTCCATAATAAACTCCTTTGCATTCAAATGAATGTTTATGGTATCATTTTAGCATTCGTATGAATGCTTGTCAAGTGCATTTATCTGAATGCGTGATATAATTACCACATTATTTGTGGTGAGGTGAAAAAATGTACTTTACACAGAGATTAAGAGATTTAAGAGAAGATAAAGACTTAAAGCAAGAAGATATTGCAAAGGTCTTGAAAATTACAAGACAACAATATCAGTTATACGAAAGTGGTAAAAGAAAAATACCAGTTGATTTGTTGATAGAACTTTGTAAATTTTACAATGTATCAGCTGACTATATATTAGGTTTTACTGATACATTAAATGAGTTACCAAAAAAATAATTAAAATCAAATTTTTGTTTTCGGGAGATGTAAATATGAGTGATAATCGTGCAATGCAATATGCTGAAAAGCTTTCAAAAATGATTCAGGTTGAAACAATTTCAGTACGTGGACAAACAGATATTTCTAAATTCTTAAAACTTCACGACCTTATGAAAGAAGAGTTTTCTGCACTTTTCAGCGTAGTTGAATGCGAAGTAATAAATGGTAGCCTTTTGCTTAAGTGGAAAGGTACAGACGACAGTTTAGAACCTGTGCTTTTAATGAATCACCACGACGTTGTTGAAGCAAGTGGCGAATGGAAATACCCACCATTTTCAGGTGAAATAGCAGAAGACAGAGTATGGGGCAGAGGTACACTTGACACTAAAGGCGGACTTTGCACGATGCTTACTGCAGCTGACGAATTAGCTCGTGAGGGCTTTACTCCTCGTCGTGATACATATTTTGTTTCAACTTGCACAGAAGAAACAGGTGGCGAAGGCGGTAATGCTATTTCAAATCTCCTTAAAGAACGCGGAATTCATTTTTATATGGTCCTTGACGAAGGCGGTATGATTCTTTATGACCCAATCGGTGGTGCAGACGGCACATTTGCTATGATTGGCGTTGGTGAAAAAGGTTATGTTGACCTTAAATTTATTGCAAAATCAAATGGTGGTCACGCTTCAGCACCTGGCAAGAATACTCCTATTGCTCGTCTTGCACAGTTTATTTGTGAAGCAGAAAAAGCACAGATTTTTGACATCGAGATGTCAGATACAGTTAAAGAAATGCTTTCACGTTTTGCACCTACAATGAAAGGTGTTATGAAAACTGCTTGTGGTAATGTTAAAGCATTCAAGCCAGTACTTGAAAAGGTTATGCCAATGATTTCTCCATCTGCGGCAGCACTTCTTCGCACAACTCTTGCATTTACTCAAAGCAAGGGTGCTGATGGCTCAAATGTTATTCCACAAGAAGCTTGGGTAGTTGGCAATATGCGTTATTCTCACCATCAGGGTAGAGATGCAAGCGTAAATGCAGTTACAGAGCTTGCAAAGAAATACGATATTGAAACAGTTGTTCTCGATGACGGTGGCGAATCAAAAATCACTGACTTTAATGGTGAACAATTCAAATTCCTTGAAAAAGCAGTTAATACAGTATTCCCACAGTATAAGCCAGTGCCATATATTATGAATGGTGCAAGTGACTCACGATATTTCAATCGCGTTTGCGAAAACTGTTTAAGATTTGTTCCATTTAATATTGATAATCAGCAATATGGTAGCGTTCATGGTATTGATGAAAATGTATCAATTAAATGCTTACCTGAAGCAGTTGATTTTTACAGATACGTAATTAAAGAGGTATAATATGAATGAAAAAACCGAAAATAAAGGTCTTGGCATAAGTGCCAAATCCTTTATAGGTGCAATAGTAATTATATTTATACTTATGTGTGTTACTTTTGCACTAACTTTTGTAATTCCCGGTGGTGAATATGCAAGAGTGACTGACGCTAATGGGGTTGAAACAATAATAACTGACAGCTTTCAGTATGTTGATGGTGGACTTCCTTTGTGGAAATGGCTGCTTTCACCATTCTTAGTATTAGGTGCTGATGGTGGCGGTGCAATAATCGCGGTTATTATTTTTCTTGTTGTCATTGGTGGTATTTTCACAACTCTTGATAAAAGTGGACTTATGCACTATATGCTTAAAAAGATTGTTCACAAATTCGGTAATAAAAGATATACTTTGTTGTCGTTTATTGTGCTTTTCTTTATGGCAATGGGTAGTTTTATAGGCTCATTTGAAGAGTGTGTACCATTAGTGCCTATTGTTGTAGGACTTTCAGTAGCATTAGGCTTTGATGAGCTTACAGGACTTGGCATTTCAATACTTTCAGCAGGTTGCGGATTTGCTGCAGGCGTGTGTAACCCATTTACAGTTGGTGTTGCACAAGAATTAGCAGGACTTCCAATGTTTTCAGGAATGTGGTTACGCCTTGTTTCTTTTGCAGTTATTTATGGTGTTCTTTTATTCTTTATAAAGCGTTATGCAAAGAAAATTGAAAAACCAATAAGCAACCAAAATACACAGTCAGATTTCTGTGAAGACCCTAAAATGAATAAAGCGCTTGTTACTTTTATAAGCATTTTAGGTGCAGGAATTGTTATTGTATTAAGTTCTGTTTTCTTAACATTCTTACAAGACTATACAATGATTATAGTAGCATTAATGTTTCTTGTTGCAGGACTTTTATCAATAGTAATGACAGGTATGAGTGGCAAAGAAATTGCAAAGAATTTCGCAAGTGGTATTGTTACAATTCTTCCTGCGGTGTTTATGATTTTAATGGCAAGCTCAATTAAATATACATTAACTGAGGGCAAAGTCCTTGATACAATTCTTAATGCAGCGGTGGGTATTGCTAATGAGTTACCAAAAGGTGCAGTTATTTTATTTGTGTATTTAATAGTGCTTGTAATGAATTTCTTTATAAGCTCAGGCTCTGCAAAAGCATTTTTACTTATGCCACTTATAGTGCCAATTTGTCAGGTATTTGACATTTCATCACAACTTTCAGTTATGGCATTCGCATTTGGTGATGGATTTTCAAATGTGCTTTACCCAACAAACCCAGTGTTACTTATAAGCCTTGGTGTAGCAGGGGTAAGTTACACAAAATGGTTTAAGTGGTCAGGTAAAATCCAACTTGCAATTCTTGTTGTGACAAGCCTGTTGCTTCTTTTTGGATTAAGCATTGGTTATAATTAAGTTTCATATTAATAGATAAGGTGGGGAATAACCCCACCTTTTTTGTTGGAATTTAGTGCAATATCCTAAAGAAAATTGTTAAGTCATTGATGATTGCGGAATAATTCATATTTACATAAAAAATCACCTCTCATAACGAGAGGTCTTCTTTTTTGCCTTCCCCTTGAGGTGAAGGGGAACCGCTTGCGGTGGATGAGGTGGAAATATGTTTCATTATATCCGTACACACACCGTAAAAATTACTGTTCACATCATAATTTGAATATCTTAAAACAGTCAACCCTAAAGATTTTAAATATTCATCTCGTTTAGCATCATATTCAATGCCTTTATCCTCAAAATGTTGTGAACCATCAAGTTCAATTACAACTTTTGATTTTGCACAATAAAAGTCCACAATATAATTACCTATCACTTTCTGTCTGTTGATTGTGATAGGTAAATCTTTTAAGAAATTATACCAAAGGTGTCTTTCCTCTTTGGTCATATTCTTCCGTAATTCTTGTGCATTTATTTTAAGTTTTGGATTATTGGTTTTATTCATAATAACACCTCATCCGTCACCTACGGTGACACCTTCCCCTCAAGGGGAAGGCATTACCATATCATTTTTACTTATTTTGAATTTTTGCGATACTTTCTTCTAACATTGCTAACTTCTCGTTATATTTTGCAAGTTTTTCTCTCTGCTCATTAACGAGGGCTTCAGGTGCTTTTGCAACAAATTTTTCGTTGTTGAGTTTGCCTGAAACAAATGCAATTTCTTTAAGTACGCCTGCTTTTTCCTTTTCAAGACGTTCTAATTCTGCCTTGAAGTCAACGAGTTCATCAAGTGGAATGAAGAGTCTTGCATCTTCTGTGATGATAGCAACTGCCTCATCATTTTCATAACCCTTAACAAGTTCAACTTCACTTGCAGAAGCAAGACGAACGAAGAAGTTTGCACCCTCTGAGAATGTCTTTTCATAAGCTGTTTCAATGAAAATCTTTGCTTTCTTTGATGGTGGAACATTCATTTCTGCACGACGGTTACGAACAGCCTTAATAGCAGTCATAACTCTTTCCATTTCTGTTTCGTCAGCCTTGAATGAAAGTTCGTCACTATAAACAGGCCATTCTGAAACCATAATTGAGTCACCATCGTGTGGAAGTGTCTGCCAGATTTCTTCTGTAATGAATGGCATAAATGGATGTAAAAGCTTAAGTGTATTTGACATTACATAAACGAGAACTGCTTTAACAGTTGCCTTTGCAGTTGCACATTCACCGTTAAGACGGATTTTTGCAATTTCGATGTACCAGTCACAGAAAACGTCCCAGATAAAGTCATAGAGTTTCTGTACTGCAAGACCTAATTCAAACTTTTCAAGTGAATCTGTAACATCTTTTACAAGGTCATTGTACTTACTTAAAATCCATTTATCTTCGATAGCAAGGTTCTTTGGAACATAAGGTGCATATTCGTTTTCGTCAAGGTTCATGAGAATGAAACGAGCAGCATTCCAAATCTTATTAGCAAAGTTTCTACTTGCCTCAACTTTTTCATCTGAGAAACGCATATCGTTTCCTGGGCTGTTACCTGTTGCAAGAGTGAATCTGAGTGCGTCTGCACCATACTGGTCAATAATTTCAAGTGGGTCAATACCATTACCAAGTGATTTTGACATCTTTCTACCCTGAGCATCACGAACAAGACCATGGATAAGAACTGTGTCAAATGGAACTTGTCCTGTGTATTCAAGAGCAGAGAAAATCATACGAGATACCCAGAAACCAATGATATCGTAACCTGTTACGAGAGTGTTTGTTGGGTAGTAGTGTTTAAGGTCTTCTGTCTGGTCAGGCCAACCAAGTGTTGAGAATGGCCAGAGTGCTGATGAGAACCATGTATCAAGTGTATCCTCATCCTGACGGATATTTTTACTGCCACATTTAGCACAAACAGATACATTTTCTTTTGTAACCATCATTTCACCACAATCGTCACAGTACCAGGCAGGAATTCTGTGTCCCCACCACAACTGACGGGAAATACACCAGTCACGAGTACCATTCATCCAGTTAAGGTAGTTCTTTGTAAAGCGTTCAGGGATGAACTTTGTTTCACCCTTTTCAACCGCTTCAATAGCAGGTTTTGCCAATGGCACCATACGAACAAACCACTGTTTTGAAACCATTGGTTCAATAGTATTATGACAACGATAGCAAGTACCAACCTCGTGCTTACGTGGTTCTGTTTCTTTAAGATATCCACCTGCTTTAAGGTCTTCGAGGATTGCTTTTCTTGCTTCCATTGTTGTCATACCTGCGTATTTACCACAATCAAGAACTTCTGGCTCATTTTCAGTTGCTCTGCCACTTGCAATAAGCTCGTCAGCAATTCTCTTATCTTCTGCGCCTGTAAGATGACCGTCATATGTGAATGTACGAACAATTGGAAGATTATGACGCTGACCAACTTCAAAGTCATTAGGGTCATGAGCAGGAGTGATTTTAACAACACCTGTACCTTTTGTCATATCAGCGTGCTCGTCACAAACGATTGGAATTTCTTTGTTAAGAAGTGGTAAAACTACATGGCAACCATGAAGGTGCTTATATCTTTCGTCATTAACATTAATAGCAACAGCTGTGTCACCAAGCATTGTTTCAGGACGAGTTGTAGCAAGTTCAAGCTTTTCGCCTGTTTCTTTAACAGGGTAAAGAAGATGCCAGAAGAAACCGTCTTGCTCTTCATATTCAACCTCTGCATCAGAAATTGATGTGTTACAGCAAGGGCACCAGTTAACCATACGGTTACCACGATAGATAAGGTCTTTTTCATAAAGACGAACAAAAACCTCGTTAACGGCTTTACTGCAACCCTCGTCAAGAGTAAATCTTTCTCTGTCCCAGTCACAAGATGAGCCGAGTTTCTTAAGCTGTTCAATAATTCTGCCACCGTACTGTTTTTTCCAGTCCCAAGCACGCTCTAAAAAGCCATCACGACCTAAATCTTCTTTAGTGATGCCCTCATTTCTCATTGTTTCAACAATTTTTGCCTCTGTTGCGATTGAAGCGTGGTCAGTACCAGGAAGCCAGAGTGTGTCATAGCCAGCCATTCTGTGATAACGGATAAGAATATCCTGTAATGTGTTGTCAAGAGCGTGACCCATATGAAGCTGACCGGTAATGTTTGGTGGTGGAATTACAATAGTGTAAGTCTTTTTACCCTCTTCACGCTTTGCATGAAAATATTTGTGCTGGAGCCAGTCTTTGTATATTCTGTCTTCAACATTTTTCGGATTATACTGTTTTTCAAGTTCCTTGGACATATATATTCTCCTTTAGATTATTTGTGAAATAATGAATTCGTAGAATTCAATTCATGGAGCATAGCGAGAAATCATGGCGTAAGCCAATTCATGCGTAGCAAATCATTATAAAATGAATTGCAACTTCGTTGCATGAATTGATTTCATCATGAATTGTGATAAATCACATGATTTGCACCTTTGGTGCATTGATTAATTATACTGTCAATGATGTAATTATACTTGAATACACCTTAACAGGGTCATTTATGAAATTCTGTTTTACTGTTTCTAACTGCAAACTGTCAACCACATAAATTGAAAGTTTCATAAGTTCAGTATCTCTATCAAAAAGTGTGAATGTAATTGTGTAACCGCCATCTTCGTGCTTTTGCACTTCAATTTTGTTTTCACGCTCAACCTTTGCACGTGTTACAAGTCTTATTGCAGAGTTTACTGCCTTTTCACGAACAGTTCTAGGTAAGCTTGTCTGTAAAAGTTCTGCAGCCTCACGGCCACGGTCAGTAACTGAAATTACTTCTTCACCATCTAAAATATCGGCAGTAATGTTACCTGTTTTTAAAAGTTCTTCAATAGCCTGACCCACTTCAAAGAAGTTTGCAAGACCATCTTCTTGCATAGCATCATTGAGCATCTGTCTTGTAAGCGGTGCATCAATATTTTTAAGAATATAGCAAATCAGAAGTCTTATATCGTCGCGATTACGAAGTCCGCCTAATTCAATTCCGCCTGTAAATGCGTCAAATTCCATTGTTTACACCTGCAATTCTTTAAGTATTTCTTTAATATCTTGTCTTATATAAGTTGGTTTGATTTCACTGTTTTCAATGTCTTCCATAGTGCTTTCACCACTGAGAACACAAATTGTGTCAACACCTGCATTAACGCCTGATGCAATATCAGTGTAAAGTCTGTCACCAATAACAACTGCTTCTTCCTTGCTGAATGGTGAACGCTCAACAGAGAAATCAATCATAAATCCGTCAGGCTTGCCAATATAAAGTGGTCTGCGATTTGTGGCATAGTTAATTGCTTCACACATTGCGAAACAGTCAGGCACAAGACCAAATTCAGTTGGGCAACCACGGTCCGGATTTGTTGCAATATATGGAATATCTTTTTTAGTCTGTAAAAGATATGAAACATCCCACAACTTTTTATATGTAAGTTCAGTGTCATAACCAACACAAATACAGTCAGTATCTTCATCGGCTTCTGTTGTAATATTAACACCGTATTTTTCCATTTCGGCAATCATTGACTGGGTACCCATACAATAGATTTTCTTGTCAGGGTAATGCTTGTTAAGATATAAAGCAGTTGCCTGTGAAGATGTGAAGAAATTGTCTTCTGTCACCTTTATACCCATATTTGAAAGCTTTATAACATAATCTTTAACGGAGCGTGATGAGTTGTTTGTGATAAACACATACTGACCGCCTATGCTTTCAATGTGTGCTAAAAATTCGTTAACACATTCAAAAAGGCGTGCACCCTCATAAATTGTTCCGTCCATATCAAGTAAGAAAAGTTTTTTGTTCTTTAATGACATTTTGCTACTCCTTAACGGTTGGCTTTTAACTTTGCAAAAAGTTTTACATTTCCTGACTTAACCTTTGAAATAAATGCACCCTCAAGGTAAGTAAGGTAAGTCCATTTAAGTTTTATTGGTATAAGCATTATTTTCATTACAAGGGAGTTAGGCTTTGCATATTTTAATGCTGTGCGCACATTTTCACTTGTAATCATAGCTTTAATTTGCTCTTTTTTCTCTTTTGTTGAAAGAGTGCAAGCAGAGTTTGTTACATTTTCAATACAACCTACAACACGCTCAATGTAACGTCTATAAAGCATTTCTCTGCTTTCGGGGTTGTCTATATTCCAATATTCATACAATTCAAGCATCCATTTATGCTCGTCTTCTCGTTTTTCATACATATTGTGACGATATTTTGCAGTTTCACTGTCTGCACGAGCACGAATAAAGTGATAATATTCATTACCAACCAATACAACACGCTGAACATTACGGACAACATCAAGATTAAATGGCAAATCGTCCCAAAAAGTATCTTTAAAAGTAATGTTTTGTTCTGTCATAAACTCTTTTGAAACGATTTTGTTCCAAGGAGCATACAACAAATTCTTATCAAACATTTTGTAGGCGTACTGACGAAAATCCTGTTGATTTTCAAACACCTTTGATGGCAAAGTCTGTTTTTGAGTGTAAAATTCTGTGTCTGAATAATAAGTATCAATGTGAAAACCAGAAACCACTAATTGAGCGTTATGCTCTTTCGCAGCATTGTACATATCCTGGAACATTGTAGGCTCTGTCCAGTCATCACCATCTACAAAATAAAGGTATTCACCACGAGCCTTTGGAATTGCTGCATTTCTTGCACTTGGTGCACCGCCATTCTCTTTGTGAATTACAGTAATGCGGTTATCTAAAAGCGCATAAGCATCACAAATAGCACCACTATTGTCAGGGCTACCGTCATCAACGGCAATAAGCTCCCATTCAGTAAGGGTTTGTGCTTGCAGACTTTCAATGCATCTGCCTATGTAATTTTCAACATTATAAACCGGCATAATTGCGGTAATTTTAATGTCACTCATTACTGTTCCTCCAAGAGAAGTGCAAATTTTTTTGGAACTGCGTTGCGATTTAAGATAAGTGTCACCCTGAGCAACGCGAAGGGTCTCATTGAGATTCTTCGTCGCGATGCTCCTCAGAATGACACATTGAGAATTGTAGATAAAATAGATGTCGTTTTGCTTCTTGAGGACGAAGGAATACGGAGTGCAAGTCACCAAAAAAGCAAATCTAAACTCTCTTTTTTTTGAGAATGGTAATTATTTTTGATGAAATTCCGTTTTTGAGACCGAAGGAATACGAGTGTATTTCGAGTCCGAAAACAAAACAAATTCACCTTAAGCACGAATTACTTGGAATTTGGATGTATTTTCGCTTTTAAGGAGGAAGGCTTACGAGTGTAAGTCGACGACGCAAAAGTGAAAAGACGCCAAATTACTGCAATTATCCCTCGTAGTCGTCTTCGTTTTCCCAGTTATGATATACATTTTGTACGTCATCATTCTCATCAAACATTTCAAGCATTCTGCCCATATTTTTGATGTCGTCTGGGTTTGTGAGTGCTGTATATGTGCTTGGCACGTATTCAACTTCTGCTGAAACGAATTTGTAGCCCTTTGCTTCAAGGTCGTCACGAACTGCGCCCATATCGTTTGCTTCTGTACGAACATCATAGATTTCGTCTTCTGCAATAAAGTCGATAGCACCTGCTTCAAGTGCATCTTCCATGAGCTGGTCTTCGTCAATACCCTCTTTTTCAAAAAGGATTACGCCCTGACGGTTGAACATGAAAGAAACGCAACCGCTTTGACCCATATTGCCACCGAATTTGTCGAAATAGTGACGAACGTCTGCTGCTGTTCTGTTACGGTTATCTGTAAGTGTTTCAACGATAATTGCAATACCTGATGGGCCATAGCCTTCATATACGATTTCGTCGTAGTTTTCGCCACTGCCCTCACCTGCTGCCTTTTTGATAACTCTTTCAATGTTATCGTTTGGCATATTTGCAGCCTTTGCTTTTGCAATTACGTCTTTAAGTTTTGAGTTACCTGCAGGGTCTGGTCCGCCTGCTTTAACAGCAACTGCAATTTCACGACCGATTTTTGTAAACACCTTAGCCCTAGCGTTATCAGTCTTCTCTTTTTTTCTTTTAATTGTACTCCATTTTGAATGTCCTGACATAAAAACATACCTCTCGATATTAAAATTATAATAAATCAGTTTATTGTATCATATTACACTTGATTTTTCAACAGTTATAGCTATTTATTTTGTGGTTTTTTGTTAGGTAAATTTGAGGTTGTCGGACTCATTGAATGGTGTTGTTTTGCCTCCCTCTGACGAGGGAGGTGGCAACGCGTTAGCGTTGACGGAGGGAGAGATAGGCTTTAATAGGCGTTTTTGACTACCCCTCAGTCAACTTCGTTGACAGCTCCCTTACTCGCCTGCCGGCTCAGACAGCGCTGATTCGGCATCCACCGGATGCCCACGCCCTGACAAGGGGAGCCGAGAAAACGCATATAAAACAGTTAGACAAACTCAAATTTGTATAGTTATTTTCATAAATACAAAATATAACAAAAAAATTATTAAAATACACAAGATATTGTAATTTTTATATTGTAATATCTTGTGTTTTTTGTTATAATAAGATATTAAAAATATTATGTATAACTATGCCCGAACGGAGTAGGAAAATGGATAATAAAATTGATAAATTTCAAGAAGAAAGACAAAAAGATTTAATAATCGGCAGAAATGCTGTAACTGAACTTATTAAATCAGGTCGTGAGATTGATACACTCTTTGTTTTACGCGGAGAAAAGAATGGTTCAGTTGGCAAAATCATTGGTCAATGTCGTGACAAAGGTGCAGTAGTTAAAGAAGTTGATAAAAAGAAACTTGACTTTATGTGCGGTCACGCTAATCACCAAGGCGTTGTGGCAATCTGTGCTGCTCATGACTATTCAACTGTTGAAGAAATTCTTGCAGTTGCGAAAGAGCGTGGTGAAGCACCATTCATTGTGGCGTGTGATGGTATTGAAGACCCACACAATTTAGGTGCGATAATCCGTACTGCTGAGGCAGCGGGCGTTCACGGAATTATTATTCCAAAGCGCAGAAGTGCATCACTTAACTACACAGTAGGTAAAACAAGTGCAGGTGCACTTGAATATATGAAAGTTGCTCGTGTGCCAAATCTTGCATCTACTCTTGATGACCTTAAAGAAAAAGGCTTGTGGGTGTATGGTGCTGATATGGATGGTCAAGATGTCCGCTCAACTAACCTTGACGGTGCTGCGGTGCTTGTAATCGGTTCAGAAGGTGATGGAATGAGCAGAATAATCCGCGAAAAGTGTGACTTTATTGTGTCCCTTAAAATGAAAGGGCAAATCAACTCACTTAACGCATCAGTAGCAGGCGGAATATTAATGTATGAGTTCGCAAATCAAAGATAAAATGCAGTATTTTATCCGTTACTTTATCTAACATTGTTTTAACAATATAACTATAATAATCTTCGGGGGGATTTTATTATGGCAGAAAGAATACCAGATTCATTGATTGATGAAATTCTTGCATCAGCAAGAAAGTATATGGTTGAAGAAACAGAACAAACTGAAACTGAACAAACAGAGTTTGTTGCTACTGAAAAAACAGTTGTTGTTCCTAGTTTCAAAAAAGAGAAAAAGGATTTTTCGCTTAATATAAGTGATGTGGAGTTTGCAGAAGAACAAACAGAAAAAGTGCCTGAAAAAACAGGTGATGTGGGTGTTCTTATATCTGATGATGGTCAAATGGGACTTGTGTCAGATGGCGTTGAAATCAGTTTTGAAACAGAAGAAGTTCAAGAAGTTGAAGAAAAAGAAGAACTTAAATCTGTCAGCGGACAAATTTCAATAGAAAAAACAAGAATGTTCAACGAAGTAGATATTCGTGGGGCATATAATCCAAATATCTCTCATAATTTAGGAAATAAGGTTGCAAGAACAACAACAGGTGAGGCACAACCTCTTTCAACTCCTGTTATGGGTGAAGAAAAATATAGAAAACATTTTATGAATAAGCCTGTGCAGAATATTGAAAAAACACAAGAGCACAGAGAATTGCTTGCATCTTTGCCACAAAAAACTATTGAAACCCCCGGCGTTGTGGTTAAGAAAAATAAGCAGATTTCAACAAATACTGATGGTATTGAACCAATGCCAACTATTGTGCCTGCAGAATATGAATTAGAACAAGAAAAAACAAAATTCATTACAACTGAAGAAGTTGTTTCTGATAACCAGATAGTTCTTGATGGCTTTAATAATGACAACGAGCCTGTGAATATTCAGTCAGAAGAACAGGCAGAAGAAGAACTTCGCATAAAACGACAAGATAAAGTTAAAGAGTTTATGTCAGATGGCGTTCTTTTTCAACAAGAAGTTGAAGAACAGCCTGCACCTAAAAAACGATTTGACCGTCAAAAGCGTACTCTCGCTTGCGAATATTTTGGTCCAAAAGAAAAAGTGCGCGTTGAAGATGAATTCCAAAAAGAAAAAGCATCGCTCACCGCTAAAACAATTGCACTTTCAGTAATCTGTTTTGTAATGGCTATTTTAGCAGGAGTGGCAGGTGTTGCAAACGGAAGTTTTGAAATTTATGGCAACAATGAAATAATTTATGTTGCAGTTCAACTTTTGTTGCTTTTAGTGGCTTGTGGGCTTAATTTCCGTAGCTTTACAAACACAGTAAAAAATCTTAAAAATAAAACAGTAGATATGGATACTGTAATTTCTGTTTCTGCTCTTGCAGGCGTAATTCAATGTGTTTTTGGCTTCATATTAGCCGATAATGTTGAGTCAACAGCATGTCTTATGACAGGTGCAGCACTTATTCCTATGATTATGAAAACCGTAGGTGAGCTTGTTCGTTGTAAGAATGATATTCAGAATTTTTACATAGTATCAGACGAAGAGCACGAATGCTTTAATGTTCAGAATATTCCTGATGAAGATACTGCTAATGAAATTGCTCGTGGGCTTATGCTTGGCGACCCTGATATAAAATATTCTGCAAAAATCGACTTCCCTGCACGATTTGTTGAACTTTCTCGTTGGGCAGAGGTTACAGGCCCAATCTTTAAGTTGGCAGTTCCTGTAATTTGTCTTATTGCAATAGCTTTAGGCGTTATTTATGGGGTTGTTGCAAAAAATCTGTTTGCAGGTATAAGTACATTCACTGGAATTATTCTTATGGGTCTTCCATGTGCTGCAAGTCTTATTTCAGCAGTAAACATAAGTGCAGCAAATAAAAAACTTAACGAAGAAGGCACAGTAATCAATGGTTACAGTGCAGTTGAAGATGCAGTAAATTCTAATGGTGTTATAATTGACGCTTGTGACGCTTTTGTAAGTGGTGGTTGCAATATTGAGGGTATGAAGCTTTATCATAAAATGCGAATTGATGAAGCAATCCTTTATACTGCATCAGTAATTATTGAATCAGGTGGCGTTCTTGCAGATGTGTTTGAAGGTGTAATAATTGGTAAAAAAGAACTTCTTTTCCCAGTTGAGTCACTTTCTTATGAAGAAAAACTTGGTTGTTCTTGTTGGATTCATAACCACAGAGTTTTAGTAGGTAACCGTGAACTTTTAGTTCATCATAATGTTGAAACTCCTGACAAAGAGTTGGAAGATAAATACAGAGCCCTTGGCAAAAATGTTATTTACCTTGCAATTGAAGGCAAAATTTCTGCAATGTTTGTTGTAGTGTATAAAGCAAATGAAGAAACTGCAAGATATATGCGCGAACTTGAAAAAGATGGTCTTACAATTTTCTTCAGAACATCTGACGCTAATATTACAGAAAGTTTTCTTGAGCAAGAATTCGGGCTTCCATCAAATGTTGTTAAAATCATTAATCCTGTTGCGGGTGAAATGTTTACAAAGGTAAAGAATGCAGAAATTCCTCGTGCTGATGCAAAAATCATTCACGATGGTACTGTTAAAACAATGCTTTCTGCACTTCATAGCGCCTTTGCAATTAGTTCTTATGTAACAGTATCAAAAACAGTTCAGTTGGTAGCATCATTTATTGGTGTGGCTATTGTGGCACTTCTTGCATTCCTTTCAGGACTTGCACAGATTGGTGTATGGCAAATTATAATATATCAGGCAGTCTGGGCAGTTGTTCTTTCTGTTTTACCAGCTTTAAGAAAAATATAATTGGAGATGAGTTAATTGGCAGAGTTTTTAGAATCTGTTAAAGAAATTGCATTATGGGTGTGGGGTTTTGACCAAATCCGTTTTCTTGTTGATGCATTTGTGAAAATTGGATTTGCAGCACTCTTCAGTGGATTTATAGGGTATGAGCGTGAACATTCACATCGTCCTGCAGGTTTTCGTACACATATTCTTGTGTCGGTAGGCTCTGCGCTTGTAATGCTTACATCTGTTTATATTGCAAAAGAACAAGGACTTTCAACTGATGTAACACGAATGAGTGCACAGGTTTTAAGTGGTATCGGTTTCTTGGGCGCTGGCACTATTCTTCGTGAGGGCTTTTCAGTTAAAGGTCTTACAACTGCTGCATCTCTCTGGGCGGTTGCTTGTATCGGTATTGCAGTTGGCACAGGCTTTTATGCAGGTGCATTTGTTGCAACATTCGTAATTTATCTTACACTTAACTCACTTAAAAGATTTATTGTTCGTGGCTCTGCGGGCAAACTTCTTTTTATTGAAATTCGTGATGTGGGCACACAAATTCCACTTATTACAAAAACAATTAAACAATGCGGTGGCACAATTCATTCTATGGAGGTTGTTTACACCGAAACAAAAGATTTAAAATTCAAGCGTCGTAAAGATACTTCTGTTATCAAAGTGCTTGTATTCCCTAAAAATGACGATTCACTTGCTCTTATGATTACAACTGTTCGCAGTATGGAAGACGTTGAGGATATTTATGTTGACTAATAACATTTCTCTTTTAGAAAATGAACATATTGAGGATTTAGGCGAGGGTGTAGGCGTTGTCGTGTCAAAACAACATACCTTTGGAACAGACGCCATGCTGTTAGCATCCTTTGTAAATCCAAGACCTACTGATAAAGCTTGCGATTTTGGCACAGGCTGTGGCATAATTCCTTTTTTATGGCTAAGGGACAAAAAGTGTAGCGAAATTTCTGCCATAGAAATTCAAGAAAATGCTTGTAATCAGGTAAACCGCTCAATTCTTTTAAACGAAACAGATAAAATCAAAATATATAATAGAGATTTAAAGAATATTGAGGATTTCAAAGCAGGTAGCTTTGATGTTGTTACAATGAATCCACCATATAAAATCGAAAATGGTGGAATAAAAAATGAAGACGAATCTTCAACTATTGCCCGTCATGAAACCTTTTGTAATATGGAAGATATTGCAAAAAGTGCTTCAAGACTTTTACGCTTTGGTGGTAAGTTTTGCATTTGCCACCGTCCCGAAAGAGTGTTTGATGCTATGAGCGCTATGCGCAATAATGGTATTGAGCCCAAAAGACTTCGTTTTGTGTCGAAAAAAGGAGATACTCAACCTTGGCTTGTGCTTATTGAAGGCAAGCGCGGGGCTAAAAACGGCTTAAAGGTTGAAGCACCTTTAGTAGCATATAATAATGATGGTAGTTTAAGTGAAGAAATGCTTAGTATTACTGAAAAATACAGAAAGGAGAATTAAAATGATAGGTAAACTTTATGTAGTAGGTACTCCAATAGGCAACTTATCAGATTTTTCTCCAAGAGCAAAAGAAACTCTTGCGACTGTTGATTTTATTGCGGCAGAAGATACAAGAGTTACACAGAAATTGCTTAACTTTTTTGATATAAAGAAACCACTTGTAAGTTATTATGAGCATAACCGCCGTGAGCGTGGTGAAATGATTATTTCACGAATTTTAAATGGCGAAACTTGTGCAATAGTAACAGATGCGGGTATGCCTTGTATTTCTGACCCGGGGCAAGATTTAGTTTATCTTTGCCACCAGAATAATATTCCGGTTGAATCTGTACCGGGACCAACTGCATTTGCAACAGCTCTTGCGATTAGCGGAATGGAAAGTGGCAGATTTACTTTTGAGGGCTTTTTAAGTACCAATAAACCTAGCCGTAAAGAGCATTTAGAAGAACTTAAAAATGAAACCCGTACAATGATTTTTTACGAAGCACCACATAAACTTAAAGCAACACTTAAAGATATGTATGGGTATTTTGGTGACCGTGAAATAGCAATTGTGAAAGAACTTACAAAAATTCACGAAACTGTGTTTAGGACAACCCTTAAAGGTGCTATTGATTATTTTGATATAGAAAATCCACGCGGGGAATATGTACTTATTTTAGCAGGTGCAGAAAAACAAAAAGAAAAACAGCCCGTTACATTAGAACAGGCTGTGTTGCTCGCAAAAGAGTTAGTAGAAAAAGGTGTCAGCGTAAATGAAGCTTCAAAAACCGTTGCATCTGACACAGGAATAAAGAAAAGTCTTATTTATAAAGAATTACTTTAATTCTTTTGAAGAATATTTATACATTCTTGCAATTTCTTTATCAATAAGTCTTGTTGCTTCATTTATGATAGTTTCCATAGATTTTGGAAGTTGTTCATTTCTTTTAGGTTTGTTTTCACCTTCAAAAATAAGGGCGTTAATAATATGGTCTATCATATTAGTTGTAATAAATGGCGCTAATTCTTTTTTCGCGTTTTCATGGTTAGGAATTGCACCCTGACGAAGCGCTGAAAGATAAACCTTGTATATGGTTAGAATATAAATGTTTCTTATTCTTGAAGCATAGTTTCTACCATAAACACCAAGTCGCTCTTGCATATAAACTGATGAGCGGAAAACAGTACTCATTCTAACTTCACTGTCTTGCGGAATTTCGTGCTCAACAAAAAGCGCGTCAGACATCATTTTGTTGTCAGTAAGACCTAAAAGATAGTCAGTACTCACATCATAGAATGTAGATGCACGACAAAGAAAATCAAGTCCACATTCGCGAATGCCTTTCTCATAGTGTGAAAGAAGTGCCTGTGATACACCAAGATTTTCTGCGGCTTCTTTCTGGCTTAAATTTTTGTCTTTTCTTAAACTCACTAAACGAGTTGAAATTGCAGTGCTCATTTTTAAATACCTCTTATACTTAAAGTATAGAAATTATACACTAAATTAAACAATTTGTATATTGTTCATTTTTACAAATTTTTAGGAGTTACAATATGAAAACTTACCAAATTCACTTAATCCGCCACGCTTTAACACAAGGTACTATTGATGGCAAATACATAGGTCATACAGATGAGCCTTTGTGTGACGAGGGCAAAGCGCAACTTAAAGATATTATGGAAAACTATGGTGATTATCCAGAGGTTGACGCAGTTTTTTGTAGCCCATTAAAGCGTTGCATCGAAACTGCGCAAACTATTTACCCTGATAGAAATCCAATAATTTTAGATGATTTACGAGAATACGATTTTGGTGAATTTGAGGGCAAAACAGCTGAAGAGTTGCAAGATGATGAAGATTTTGTAGAGTGGCTTTCAGGTACAAATCCAAATAAAGCAGCACCTTTTGGTGATAGTCAGGTGCGTTTTAATTACAGAATTTGCGACTGCTTTGAAAAAATTGTGGATGGCGTAATCAAAGCAGGCGTTAAAAACACAGCAGTTATTACTCATGGCGGTGTTATTATGTCACTTATGCAGACTTATGCACTTCCAGAAGCACCAATGCATGAATGGTTGACACCATCTTGTTGTGGTTATACAATTCGCGTTGACTCATCAATATGGTCAAGGGGAATGAAAGTTGAGGCAATCGCAGAATGTCCTGCTCCACCAAAAGATTTTGAACACGAACTTTGGGATGTTTATGACCCAGATAAGGACCCTTATGATGTTGCTTATTGGGAAGACGACAATAATTTCAAAGACGAGAATTAATAAAATAAAGAAAATTTACCTAAATTACAATAAATATTACATTGAAATAGAAAAATTATAGTGATAAAATTAT
>JAZLBG010000057.1:0-3038 GCA_045613585.1 Candidatus Fimenecus sp.
GTAGTATTTTCACCGGTACATTTATCTCTTATAAAGGATGGTCCTTTAAACAGAAGAAAATTTATAGATACTGCTATAAGTCAGATTGATAATATGTATGCAAAAAAGCTTATGTATTTTAATCATCTTATTCAACAAAAGAATGCACTTTTAAAAAATGCTAACGAAAATCCTTCTTTGCTTGACACCCTTGATATTTGGGATGAAAAAATTGCCATTGCAGGTGCAGATGTAATTAAAGACAGAATAAATTACATAAAAAATCTTCAGGTAAAGGCAACAGAAATATATAGAGGTATTTCCGGAGAAAAAGAAGAGCTTTCAATAAAATATTTAAGTAATGTTAGATATGAAAGTGAAGAAAAAAATAGTATAGCTGAAAAATATTATGAAACGATGAAAAAAAATCGTCCAAATGATTTGTATTTAAAAAACACAACAAGTGGTCCTCATCGTGATGATATTGAAATATTAATAAACAATATTTCTGCAAGAAAATTCGGTTCACAAGGACAACAGAGAAGTGCTTCTCTTGCATTAAAACTTGGTGAAGCAGAAATTATTAAAGAATTAAAGGGTGAACACCCTATAATTTTACTTGATGATGTAATGAGTGAACTTGATAGCACACGACAAAATTACATATTGAATAAAATGACAGGAAAACAGGTTTTTATTACTTGCTGTGAAAAGGAAACAATATCAAAACTTTGTGCAGGAAAAGTAATAAAGGTAGAAAAAGGAAAAGCGATTGACTGATGTATTTAAATATTGGAACAGAAGTACTTATTAAAGATGAAAATATTTTAGGTATATTTGACCTTGATAATACAACTGTAAAAAAAGCAACAACAGAATATATAAATACAGCGGAAAAAAATGGTGAGTGTATTTACGTTTCTATTGAAGAATTACCAAAATCATTTATAGTAACTACTGAAAATGAAAAAAGAAAAATTTATATATCACCACTTAACACATCAACAATATTTAAAAGAATAAAATAAAAAAGTCAATTAATTGACGGAGGAAAAAAATGAGCGAGCAGATTAAAAATCAAATTGAAGAAGAGGTTATGGATACGGTTGTAACCGAAACTTATGATGCCTCTGCTATTCAGGTTCTTGAAGGTCTTGAAGCAGTTAGAAAGCGTCCTGGTATGTATATCGGTTCAACAGGACCAAAGGGACTTCATCACTTGGTTTATGAAATTGTAGATAATTCTATTGACGAGGCACTTGCAGGTTATTGTACACATATTGAAGTAGAAATTTTACCGGGCGATATTATTACAGTTCGTGATAATGGTCGTGGTATTCCTGTTGGTATCAATGAACAGCAAGGTCTTCCTGCTGTTACTGTTGTTCTTACAGTTCTTCATGCAGGTGGTAAGTTCGGTGGTAGTGGTTATAAGGTATCAGGTGGTTTGCACGGTGTTGGTTCATCAGTAGTAAATGCTCTTTCAGAATGGTTTGAGGTTGAAGTAAGTCAGAATGGACATATTCATCATCAGAGATTTGAAAGAGGTAATATTGTAACAGACCTTAAAGTTATCGGTGATACAGAAGAAACAGGTACATTTATTAAATTTAAAGCTGACCCTGAAATTTTTACTGAAACTACTGTTTATGAATATGAGGTTTTACAGAGAAGACTCCGTGAACAAGCATTTTTGAATGCAGGTCTTTCAATTACACTTACAGATAAGCGTGATTCAGAAAATATTATTGAAGAAAATTTCTGTTATGAAGGTGGTATTAAATCCTTCGTTGATTATATAAATACAAGTCGTGGTTTGACACCAGTTGTAGATGACATTATGCATTTCACAACAGTTAGTGGTGACAGAAGTGCAGAAGTTTCAATCTCATATAATGATGGTTATAATGAAATTATTTTGAGCTTTGCTAATGGTGTTCGTACTATTGACGGTGGTACTCATGAAAATGGTTTCAAGACTGCACTTACAAGAGTATTTAATGAGTACGGTAGAAAATTTAAATTACTTAAAGATAATGATAAAAATCTTTCAGGTGATGATGTTCGTGAAGGTCTTACAGCAGTTATCAGCGTAAAACTTACAGAAGCAGAATTTGAAGGACAGACAAAAGGTAAGCTCGGTAATACAGAAATGCAGACAATTGTGTCAAAAATGATGTATGAAAAGCTTATGACATATTTTGAAGAAAATCCACAGGCAGCAAAAGCAATTTTTAATAAAGCTCTCGATGCTTCAAGAGCAAGAGAAGCTGCAAGAAAAGCAAGAGATAGTGCAAGAAGAAAATCAGCACTTGAGGGAAATTCACTTCCAGGTAAACTTGCTGACTGTATTGATAAAAACCCTGAAAACACTGAAATTTTCATCGTCGAAGGTGACTCTGCGGGTGGTTCAGCAAAAGAAGGCAGAGATAACAGAATTCAGGCAATTCTTCCACTTTGGGGTAAAATGCTTAACGTTGAAAAGGCAAGAATTGACAAGGTTATCGGTAACGATAAGTTGACACCTGTTGTTACTGCTCTCGGTACAGGTATCGGTGAAGAATTCAACATTGAAAAGCTTCGTTATCATAAAATTGTTATCATGGCCGATGCCGACGTTGACGGTCAGCATATCAGAACACTTCTTCTTACATTCTTCTTCAGATATATGAGAGATTTGATTGATGGTGGCTATATTTATATCGCTCAACCACCACTTTTCAAAGTAAGTAAAGGTAAACGTCATGAATATGCTTTCTCTGATGAACAGCGAGATGCTTTTCTTGAAGAAATGGGACAAAATTGTGACGTTCAGAGATATAAGGGTCTTGGTGAAATGGACCCTGAACAGTTGTGGGAAACAACAATGGACCCTGCAACACGTACAATGCTTCGAGTAACACTTGAAGATGCTATGGAAGCAGACGAAACATTCTCAATTCTTATGGGTGATAAGGTTGAACCACGTAGAGAATTTATTGAGAAAAACGCAAAGTATGTTCAGAATCTTGACATTTAAGAGGTAATAAAATGAGTAAAGCTAACAATCCTAATCTTGG
>JAZLBG010000058.1:0-37871 GCA_045613585.1 Candidatus Fimenecus sp.
AAAGGCAATAATACATGTGATATTTGTGGTGAGTATTTGCCCCCAACTTCAGGCGATTGTGGTTATAACCTTATGTGGACTTTTGATGAATCCACTGGCACATTGACCATTTTTGGTACAGGTGAGATGTATAATGATGAACATCAGTATTGTAGTATGTCTTGGGATGCTCATATAGACTCAATAGAAAGCGTTATAATATCTGAAGGTGTAACAACAATCGGCAAATCTGCATTTGATTATCACAAAAATATTAAAAATGTATCAATAGCTGATAGTGTAACAGAGATTGATGAACGTGCTTTTTATAACTGTACTGGGCTTACTGAAGTTGTAATCGGTAAGGGTGTAACAGAGATTGGTGACTTTGCATTTGAAGATTGTTCAAATCTTAAAACTGTAACCATTTATAATGCTGTGGAAGAAATTTGTAGATACGCATTTAATGGGTGCTCAAAATTAACAGATGTTTATTATTTTGGCACTGAAGCAGAATGGAATGCTATTACAAAAGCCACTCTTTTAAGTAAAACTGGTCTTGAAAATGCAATGATTCATTATAATTATGGTAAATTTACAGGCGTTAAAGATAACCATTTCTACAAAGACGATGTAATGCAAAAGGCATATCAACTTGTTGAATTTGATGGTGATTTCTACTATATTGGTGACCGCCATGAGCTTATCAGAGGTAGAAGAGCTTATCTCAGTACAGAACGAATCAATGGTCTTACATATGCAGACGGCACACCAATTACAGCAGGTTATTATGACTTTGATGAATATGGTAAAATGGTAATTCTCAATGGTATTGTTGGAAATAAGATTTATGTAAACAATACAATGTTGAAAGCATACCAACTCGTTGAAGTTGATGGTGATTTCTACTTCATTGGTGACCGTCATGAAATTGTTAAAAATAAGAGAATTTACCTTAACGAAGCAAGAATTAACGGACTTACATATGCAGATGGTACACCAATTACACCAGGTTACTATGATGTTGATGAAAATGGTAAGTTAGTAATTCTCAATGGCATTGTAGGAAACAAAATCTACAAAAATAACACAATGTTAAAGGCATATCAGCTTGTTGAAGTTGACGGAGATTTCTATCTTATCGGTGACCGACATGAAATTGTTAAGAATAAGCAAATTTATCTTAACGAAGCAAGAATCAATGGTCTTACATACGCAGATGGTACACCAATTACAGTTGGTTACTATAATGTGGATGCTGATGGCAAGATGATAATTGAATAAAATTAAAAGGGTAGTAACTGTAAAAAGTTACTACTCTTAATTTTTTTATATTTAGTTTTTCAAACTCTGTAATGGTGCTGGGATTCGACCACCGCGGTTAATAAACTTAGCAGGGGAGGCTGTGTTTAATTTCATAACAGGACCATAACCCAAAAGTCCACCAAAATTAAGTGTGTCCCCAATATCCTTACCAATTGCAGGAATAAGTCTTACTGCAGTTGTTTTTGAATTTACCATACCAATTGCAGCTTCGTCAGCAATAATGCCTGAAAGCACTTCAGCAGTTGTGTCACCGGGAACAATAATCATATCAAGACCAACCGAGCAAACACAAGTCATAGCCTCAAGCTTTTCGATTGTTAAAGCACCACTTGTAGCTGCTGCAATCATTCCTGCATCTTCTGAAACAGGAATAAATGCACCTGAAAGACCACCAACATGTGAAGATGCCATTACGCCACCTTTTTTCACAGCGTCGTTGAGAAGTGCAAGACAAGCAGTTGTACCGTGTGCGCCACATTGTTCAAGTCCCATTTCTTCAAGAATGTAAGCAACTGAGTCACCGATTGCAGGTGTTGGAGCGAGTGAAAGGTCAACAATACCGAATGGTACATTAAGTCGTTTAGAAGCTTCACAAGCCACAAGCTGACCCATTCTTGTAATTTTAAATGCAGTACGTTTAACCATATCTGCAACTTCTGTAATATTTGCATCAGGGATTTTTGAAATTGCTGAACGAACAACACCAGGACCTGATACACCAACATTGATTACACAGTCAGGCTCACCAACACCATGGAACGCACCTGCCATAAATGGATTATCTTCGGGAGCATTACAGAATACAACAAGTTTAGCGGGGCCAATACAGCCTTTGTTTGCAGTAACTTCTGCAGATTCCTTGATGATTTGTCCCATAAGCTTAACAGCATCCATATTGATACCTGCTTTTGTTGAACCGATGTTAACTGATGAGCAAATATGGTCAGTAACATCAAGTGCTTCAGGAATGCTGCGGATAAGTTCTTCGTCACCGGCAGCAAAACCTTTATGCACAAGTGCAGAGTAACCACCAATAAAGTTTACACCAACAGTTTGAGCTACTCTTTCAAGTGTTTTTGCATACAAAACAGGGTCACCCTTGCCAGATGCTAAAATCATTGAAATAGGTGTAACTGAAATTCTTTTATTGATAATAGGAATACCATATTCTTTTTCAATGTCTTCACCTGTTTTAACAAGATGCTCTGCTTTACGAGTCATTTTCTCATAAATCTTGTCGCATGTTGATTTTGCATCACCTGTGCAACAGTCAAGAAGGGAAATACCCATTGTAATTGTTCTGATATCAAGATTTTCATCTTGAATCATATTGATTGTTTCAAGTATATCGTGTGTATTTATCATTTTAATACCTCAAATTATATTCTGTGCATTGAGTTAAAGATATCTTCGTGCATAACGTGGATGGAAAGTGACATTTCTTCACCAATAGCAGTAACTTTATCAGAAAATTCTGTAAATGGAACATTAGCCTTTTCAAAATCGACAAGCATAATCATACAGAACATATCTTGTAAAATTGACTGTGAAACTTCAATAACATTAACGCTATTTTCAGCACATACACCTGAAACTTTAGCAAGAATGCCAACCATATCTTTACCGACTACTGTAATAATACCTCTCATTACAATTACCTCCAAAATGTGTTAATAATATTTTATCATAAAAAATCTTTCTTGTGAATATCAATATTTTTCAAAAATTCTTGAAAAATATGGTAGATTTATAGTAAAATAAACACATAATCTATAAGAGGTGTATTCCTATGTATAAAAATATTGTTGATTTGCATGTTCATACAGATAATTCTTTTGATGGCAACCACTCTGCAACATTCTTTTGTGAAAAGGCAGAAATGATGGATTTACGTGCAATTGCATTTACTGACCATTGTGAAGTTGACCAATTTCGTGGTGATGATAATTATGAAAAACGAATTTTTCAAGCGTTTTTTGAAGTTTCAAAAGTACGTTCTGCTTTTCGTGGAAAAATTTTAATTCTCAATGGTATTGAATTAGGGCAACCTGCTTATGATATTCAAACCGCAGATGATATTGTTAGCAGATACGATTATGACCACATATTAGGCTCTGTTCATAATCTTCGTGGCGGTGAGGATTTTTATTTTATGAAAGACCTTACATTCAATGAAGCAGATAAACTCTTAAAACAATATTTTAATGAAATTATCGAAATGCTTAAGTGGGGCAAGTTTGATGTTCTTGCACACCTTACTTATCCGTTAAGATATTTCTATTCTCAATCAAACCTTGATATTGATTTGAACAATTATAAAAATCAGATTGATGAGATACTTTTAATGACTGCAAAAAGCGATAAAGCTCTTGAAATAAATACCGCTGCACTTCGTCAACCGCTTAACAAATTATCACCTGAAGTTGATATTGTTAAACGCTTTAAAGAACTCGGTGGTAAATTTGTTTCAGTTGGCTCTGATGCGCACTATACCGAACATCTTGCTTGCGATATTGACATGGCATATAATTGTGCAATTGAGGCAGGATTTGATAGTATTACATTCTTCCAAAAACATACTCCAATGCAAATGAAAATTGAAATGGGGGACTAAATATGAAAGTTAAAGTTGCTGCAAAAATCAATTTAATGCTTGATATTCTTAAAAGACTTGACAATGGTTATCACAGTCTTTTTATGATAATGCAGTCAGTGGATTTGTATGATACTATCACAGTTGAAAAAAACACTGAAAATAGAATTGTTATCAAATGTGATAAAGATGGTGTGCCATGTAATGAAAAGAATATTGCTTATAAATGTGCAAATGCATTTTTCAAGTCTTGTAATATTGAAGATAACGGAATAACTATTGAAATCGAAAAGAATATTCCAATGGCGGCGGGTACTGCTGGTGGTAGTGCAGATGGTGCTGGCGTACTTTATTGCCTTAATAAAATCTATAACACGAATCTTTCAACAACTGAACTTTGCGAGATTGGTGCAACTGTTGGTGCAGATATTCCGTTTAGCCTTACAGGGGGCACGGCAATTGCGCTTAATACAGGAAATGTAATTGCACCTGTGAAAGACTTGCCAGAGTGTTATATAGTTCTCTGCAAACCTGAGCAAGATGTTTCAACTCCTGAGGCTTATGCACAGTTTGATGCATTGACTCGCGTGCGTCACCTTGACAGAGTTTCAATGATTGAGGCTGTTGCAAGTGGTGATTATGAAAATATTTGTAAATATTGTGGCAATGTGTTTGAACAAGCAGTAGAAGTTCCAAAACGACCACATATTAAAGGGGTTATGAGAAAAAGCGGTGCCGATGCTTGTTGTATGAGTGGTAGTGGACCAACTGTTTTTGGCTTATTTAGTGATAAAGAAAAAGCAGAAGATTGTTATAACAAACTTGTAAAGAAATATGATAATGTATATATTTGCAAACCTGCAAATAAAGGGATTATTGAAATTATATAGGGGAAATATTTTATGAAAAAACACCTTGAGTTTGTGCAAGAAAAATTAGAAAAATTACAGAATAAAATTGCGGTAAAATATAAACCATACGGAGATGCTTTATATAATTTTGTTCAGGCTTATGCAAACAAAAACAGTTATTTGTTTGCAGAATTATCTTTAGATGATAATAGCGATTATGTTGTAACTGTACAATATGATAAATTTTCTATCAATTTTATATTTGATTACTCAGCATCTCACGGATACTCATTTATGGAAGGCAATGAGATAGATAAAAATGATTTGTGCGTCGGTGGGTTATATATCCGCTTTAAATTTTCTTTTTCTGATATTGTTTTTTCACCGTATGATATACACAATGTTCTTGGATTGACTGATTTTTACACATTGGATTTTCACGAAATAGAAAGTCCTGATGACATTGAAAAGCATTTAAAAATTTTAATTGATTTTATACAAAAAAATCTTGTTGGAATTAATAATATCGCTGATAATGAAATGTTACATAAAAAACTGTTGGATAATTATTTTGCTGATGTATTGATTGCAGATAAGAAAGCTGATTTAAACCTTTATGAAACTGATGTTGAGGAGGCTGTCATGCTTCACGAAATCAGGTTGCACGGGCATGTGTATCTTCAACATGAAATAGATAACTATGTGCGGAATAATCTAACAAAAGGATTGTGGCGTGATTTTTGTAAATATGAGAAAAAGGGAAAACTTTTAACCTTTGAAAAACGATTTCTCAATTATTTGTTTGATAACGGATGTCCTGAAGTTGATAAATCAATATCAGAAAGCAGAAATAAGTCAAACAAGAAGAATACAATAATTTCTTTGGTTAATACTATTTCAATACTTGCCGCTGTTGGTTTGCCATATTTGTTTATATTCATTTATGAAACAATAATCGCAAACACTGTTTATGCTAATCGTGTATTTGTAGCATCAAACCCAAGTAGTGTTCTAACTGCTTTGTTGCTTATTTCACTTGTATTGGTGCTTCCAAAACTTTTAAGGTTGATTCCTTATGTAAAAGAAAATGTGCCATATTTGTTTTTGTTCAAAGATGAGAAGAAAATTAATGTTTTAGGTAGAATAGGTATTGTTCTTTTTTGCATTATAAATGTTTTATTTATTTTCAATATTTACAATAATGTTGTTACAGCAGATATAAACGGTGTTTATTATGGCGGTGAAAGTTTACAGAATAATGAAAAGCTCACTTTTATAAAAATTCAGGGTTATGAAACCTACGATGAGTTTGATAATGAAATTTTTGAATTGAGCCCTGATTATTATGTGGTAATTGATGGAGATTACGGAAATTATATTTATTGTGAAGGCTTTTTTTATAAAAACTTAAATCCTAACAACAGTGCTATTAGTTATGTAGTAAATAGAGGCTTCAAATTTGAAACATATCGCACTATTGACGATTTTCATATAGCTTACGACATAACATATCCAAATGATTAAAATGTAAATAATATAATAGTGGGGGATTATTATGAAAAAATATGACGTATTGGTGGTAGGTGCATCAACAACAGGGTGTTGGTTTGCCTATAAAATGGCTGAACAGGGATTTGATGTTCTTGTAATTGAAAAAAATCAACCTGATGATGTGTCAAGGGAATATGATGTATTTCATATGGGTGAGGACGATATGATTAATTTCGACCTTGTTGTACCTGAAGAGGGTGACCCATTACGCGAATTCCGTTTTGCACATTCTACAATGATTTCGCCTTATGGCAATTATCCAAAAGCTTGTGCAGAAGCACCTGTAATTGGCTTACATAAACACGATTATATTATGGCTATGGCTGAACGTGCTAAAAAAGCAGGTGCAGAAATTGTCTATGGTGCATCATTTACTGATTTTATTTATGAAAACGATAAAATTGTAGGTGCTACATATAAGACTGTCGATGGCGAAAGTGATGCTTATGCAAGAATTGTGGCAGATTGTTCAGGTATTCCTGCCGTTGCCCGTACAAAACTCCCTGACGATTCAGTTGTAGGTAATTTCAAACTTACAAATAAAGATATTCTTTATGTTGTGCTTTATTATGCTGAATATCTTAAAAACGACTTTAATCCTCGCGATTTAGATGGCTTTTTTATGCAATATAAATCTTGGTCAGCACCATCTGATAACCTTAATGGTGCAATTCTTGGTATTGGCGCATTCTATGGCTATGATTATGCCGAAGAAATCTTTAAAAATGATTTTATGAAAAATGTGAACTTCCCTGAATATAAAGTTGAACGTGTTGAAAGGGGTATGACACCATATCATACATCAGTTTATTCACTTGTTGATGATGGATTTATAGCACTTGGTGATGCTGCTTGTCATACAAAACCAACTTGTGGTGAGGGATGTACATCTTCACTTGTAGCAGGTGAAATTGCAGTTGAAGTAATTTCTAATCTTCTTAAATCAGATAAATACCTTACAAAAGAGAGAATGTGGAGCATTAATAAACGCTATATGATGGCACAGGGCAAAGATTTTGACTCAATGCGACCACTTCTTATGGGTATAATTTCAATGAATTATGATGAAGCAGAATATCTCTTCCAAAATGACATTATGTTCAGTGAAAAAATACTTGGTGGAATGGATACAGGGCTTAATCTTTCTGCCAAAGATATTGCAGATATTGTTAAAGGTATTGCTAGTGGTATTGCAAAAGGTAAAATCACACCAACAACTATAGGTAAACTGCTTAAAGGACTTAAGTATAGTGGGCAGGTTGGTGCATTGTATGATAATTACCCAGCAAATTATGAGGATTTCCCTGAATGGAAATCAAAAGCAGATAAACTTTGGAATGAAATCGGTTCAGTAGCGGAAAATACCTGCGACCCAGAAATCTTTAAAAAATTAGGTTATGAATAAAAATATTATTTTTAATTGTTAGAATATAATAATAATTAAACCTGAAACGGTGAAGTAAATCTTCACCGTTTTTTGGAGTTTGTAGGGGTCTTTCAATTTCTTGTCTCCCCTGAAAGGGGAGATGTCACGAAGTGACAGAGGGGTTATACTCCCAACAAAACAAACCCCTCAGTCTCGCATTCGCTCGACAGCTCCCCTTTCAGCGGAGCCGAGAAAACGCATATAAAACAGTTCGGCAAACTCAAATTTATCAAACCAATTCAACTTGTCATTCTGAGGAGCAACGCGACGAAGAATCTCTTCCAAAGTGAACAATAATCTTAAATCACACTCAAATATAGTCAAAATAACCAAATCTCAATAGCAAAATTTGTATGTTGTAACATTGAAAATATTGCAAAAAAGTGTTACTATGGTACCATGAAAAATTAGGAGTTGATTTTATGAAGAAATCAAGCAAAATCTTGTTGTTAGTTATAACTATAATGTCAATTTTTTTGGTTATGACAATATCATCATCCGCTTTAACAAGTGGTGGCTACGAATATGAAATTAATCGTTATGATGATTTTGAAAATAATGTTGATATAAAGACTGCAACGATTATAGGCTATTCAGGCACAACATCAAATTTAACTATTCCATCTGAAATTGATGGTTACAAAGTAATTGCAATTGCTTCTAATGCGTTCGAAGGTTGCAATACGATTAAAACTTTAACAATAACAGGTGACAATGCTTTTAGTATTCATAGTTATGCATTTTATAACTGTGATAGATTAACGCAAGTTTCGATTGGTAGCGGTGTTACCTATATAGATAGTAATGCTTTTAACAGTTGTAACAGTTTAACTGCAATAAATGTATCATCAAATAATAAAGTTTATGCATCAATAGATGGTGTATTGTTTAGTAAAGATAAAAAAACAATTACGCTTTTTCCAAGAGGCAAAACAATGTCATCATATATAATTCCCAACAGTGTAACGACTATTTCTAACTATGCGTTTGCTTATTGCGAAGGTCTAACAAGTGTAACGATACCAAACAGTGTAACGACTATTTCTAACTATGCATTTAGATATTGTGAAGATTTAACAAGCGTAATAATTGGCGAGGGTGTAATAACAATTGGTGAAGAGGCTTTTAATTATTGTAGCAAATTAATCAGTGTAACGATACCAAACAGTGTAAAAGACTTTGGGTATGGAGCATTTAGTGATTGCCATGAGTTAAAAAGTGTAATAATAGAAAACGGTGTGACAATAATTGGCGATGTCGCATTTGCTTGGTGTTATAATTTAACAAACCTAACTATTCCAGACAGCATAAAAACAATTGGTAGAGAGGCTTTTTATGATTGTGATAGTTTAACAAGAGTAACTATACCTAAAAATGTAATATCGATTGGCGATTCAGCATTTATAGATTGCGATAGTCTTGAAAGTGTAACAATTAGCAATGGTGTAAAAACAATTTCTAATAGAATGTTTGAGTCATGTGATAAATTAACAAACATAATAATATCTAATAGTGTAAAAATAATTGGGGAACAAGCTTTTTATGATTGCGACAACTTAGAAAGCATAATAATACCTGCTAATGTGCTTTTTATTGGTGAAAATGCGGTTTCTATGTACAAAAACACAATAATCAAAGGTTATAGTGGTACATATGCTGAAATATATGCAAATGAAAACGGACGTGAATTTGATTCTCTTGGCAGCATTCCAACATCAAAAACAGGGCTTTATAAAGTTGGCGATACTTGGTGCTATGTAAAAGATGGTAAAGTTGATTACGATTATACTGGTCTTGCTAAATATAATGGTAAATGGTACTACATTGAAGATGGTGTTAAAGACTCATCATTCACTGGACTCTATAAGTATTCAGGCAAGTGGTATCACGTAAATAATGGTGTTAAGACTACATACACAGGTCTTGTAAAACACACAGATGGTAAATACTATTATGTAAAGAATGGTGTTAAAGCAACATTCAATGGTCTTGTTAAATACAACAGCAAATGGTACTATGTAAAATCAGGTGTAGTAAATACAAGCTATACAGGTCTTGTAAAACATACAGACGGCAAATGGTATTACGTAAAGAGCGGTGTTAAGACATCATTCAACGGTCTTGTTAAGTACAATGGCAAATGGTACTATGTAAAATCAGGTGTAGTAAATACAAGCTATACAGGTCTTGTAAAACATACAGATGGTAAGTGGTATTATGTAAAGAATGGTGTTAAAACATCATACACAGGCACAGTAACCTACAACGGCAAAAAATACAAAGTTAAAAATGGTGTAAAAGTATAAAAATCAACTAAACAAATTAATAGAATATTCACCCTCCTTTGCTCATATTAATTTATGAACAAGGGAGGGTTTATTTTGAGTATTTTAGTTAAAGAAAGAGCAGAAATGTTAGGTGAATATATCGTTGACAACAAAACAACAGTACGTGCTACTGCAAAGGCTTTTGGTATAAGCAAAAGTACAGTGCATATGGATGTTGCAAAACGTCTTGAGCGTTATGACCCTCAACTGTATTTGCAAGTGAAAAAAGTACTTGAAATTAATAAGGCAGAACGCCATATTCGTGGCGGTTTGGCAACAAAAGAAAAATACCTTAATCAAAAATGAAATAATACAGAGATTTTTCTATAAATCACTTGAAATTTGACTATATTAGTGTATAATATTATCTGTTAAAATATGTACATATATCACTTGAAAGGTGGACAATATAGTGGCAGACGAGAAAAATCTCTTTGTTGACCTTGAGCATCAGATAATGGAGCTTTGGGAAAAAGAGAAGTATTATGACAAACTTGTTGAAAAAAATAAGGGTAAGAAAATGTTCCGTTTCCTTGACGGTCCTATTACTGCAAACAACCCTATGGGTATTCATCACGCTTGGGGCAGAAGTACAAAAGATACTTTTATTCGTTACAAATCAATGCGTGGTTATGATTGCCGTCGTCAGAATGGTTTTGACTCACAGGGTCTTTGGGTTGAAGTTGAGGTTGAAAAACAGCTTGGTTTCAAAACAAAGAAAGACATTGAAAATTATGGTATGGACAAGTTTACACGTCAGTGTGTTGATCGTGTAAAGCATTTTTCAGGTATCATTACTGAACAGTCAAAAAGACTTGGTCAGTGGATGGACTGGGATAACTCATACTACACAAATACAGACCTTAACATTCAGGGTATCTGGCATTTCTTGAAGGAATGTGACAACAATGGTTGGATTCAGCGTGAATACAAGCCAATGCCTTGGTGTCCTCGTTGTGGTACATCACTTTCAGAGCATGAAATGACAGGTTCATATAAGATGATGACACACAACTCTGTTTTCTTCAAACTTCCTATTGAAGAACTTAACTCAAAAATCCTTGTTTGGACAACTACTCCTTGGACTCTTTCTTCAAACGTAGCACTTGCAGTTAATCCTGACATCGACTACGTTGAAGTTAAAATCAAGAGTGACGACCAGACATTGATTCTTGCAAAGAATGCAATTAAGTATCTTGGTGACGATAAAGTTGAAGTAATCCGTGCACTTAAAGGTGAAGAACTTGTTGGCCTTCACTATGAAACTTGTTTTGCAGATATTCCTGCACAGCAAGGTTTTGAACATAAAATCGTAGCTTGGGAAGATGTTGCTGCTGACGAAGGTACAGGCGTTGTTCATATTGCTCCTGGTTGCGGTATCGAAGACTTTGAACTTGGTGAAAGAATTGGTCTTCCAAAGGTTATGCCTATTGACGATACAGGTATTTATCTTGAAGGTTTCGGCTGGATGACAGGTAAAGATAGCCATACAGTTGCTGACGAAGTTTTTGCAAAACTTGATGAGCAGAATAAACTTTATAAAGTTGAACCACACGAACACAGCTATCCAGTATGCTGGAGATGTAAGAGTGAAATTGTTTTCCGTCTTGTTCCTGCATGGTACATTAAGACAAGCGAAATCAAACCAAAACTTATTGAATGTGCTAATTCAGTTAAATGGGAACCTGCTTCAAACGGTAAGCGTATGAATGACTGGCTCACAAATATGGGTGACTGGAACATTTCTCGTAAGCGTTACTATGGTATGCCACTTCCTTTCTATCCATGTAGCTGTGGTCATATTGAAGTTATTGGTTCAAAAGATGAACTTCGCGAAAAGGCAGTTGACCCTGCACAGGTAGATGCACTTCCTGAACTTCACAGACCTTGGGTTGATGAAGTTAAGATTAAGTGCCCTCATTGTGGTAAAGAGGTTTCACGTATTTCAGATATTGGTGACGTTTGGCTTGATGCTGGTATCGTTCCATTCACAACACTTGGCTACTTTACAGACCGTGAAGCATGGGAAAAGAACTTCCCTGCAGAATGGGTTACAGAAATGCACGAACAAGTTCGTCTTTGGTTCTACTCAATGCTCTTTATGAGTACAGTACTTGTTGGTAAAGCACCTTATGAAAAGGTTGTTACTAATGGTATGGTTGTTGCTGAAGATGGCTCTAAATTCTCAAAAACAGGCTTTATGATTAAATTTGACGAAGCTGCTGAGAAGATTGGTGCTGATACTGTTCGTTATCTCTATGCAAGTGCACCAAACACAAATGATGTTCGTTTTGGTTATAACCTTGGTGATGAAGCTAGAAGAAAGATGCTTGGTTTCTGGAATATCTTTACATTCTTTGATACCTATGCACAACTTGATAAACCAAACTTTGCAGATTATAAAGTTGATTTCTCAAAACTTACACCAATGGACAAATGGCTTGTTGTAAGAACAAACGACTTTATCAAAAAAGCAACTGATTATATGGATGATTACAAGTCATTTGCTATGGTTAAAGATTTTGAAGTATTCGTTGACGATATTTCTAACTGGTATATCCGTGCAAACCGTCGTCGTTTCTGGAAAACAGAAGACCAGGATGATAAGATGGTTGCATACTGGACACTTTTTAACGCTCTTAAAGTTTGTGTTCAGACAATGGCTCCAATTACACCATTTATGACAGAATATATTTGGCAGAAACTTATCAAAGTATGTGATTCAACAGTTGCTGAGTCAGTTCATTTAAGCGATTGGCCATCAGTTATTGAAGGCGTTGAAGACGATGGTATTATTGAACAGACTGCTCTTGTTCGTGATGTAATTGCTACTGCAATGAGACTTCGTAACGAACAGCAGATTAAAGTTCGTCAGCCACTCTCAAAACTTTTTGTATGTTGTGGTGCAGATGTTTCTGATAAAATCAAGACTTTTGAGAAGAATATTCTTGATGAACTTAACATCAAAGCAGTAGAATATATTGATGACATTAATGTTCTTGAAGACCAGTTCCTTGCAGTTAATTTCAAAGTTGCAGGTGCAGTTCTTAAACAAAACGTTAATAAGATGAAGCAAACTCTTGAAGGACTTTCATCTGACGAGATGAAAGCGCTTACATCTGCAGTTATCGCTGGTGGCGAAGTGGAAGTTCCAGGTTGGGATGAAAAGTTTGATGCATCCATCTTTGCAGTTCAGTCAAAGACTAAAGAAGGCGTTGTTTCTGCAGAATTTGCACAGGGTAGCGTTGTTGCACTTGACATTGTTCTTACTGATGAACTTCTTAAAGAAGGTGTTGTTCGTGACATTATTCGTCAGTGCCAGGTTGCTCGTAAAGATGCAGGTTATCAGGTTGAACAGAGAATCAATGCTTCAATCAACGTTGATGACGAGTTCATTGTAAATGCTCTTACTGAAAAACTCGAATTTATCTCAGGTGAACTTCTTGCAGATTCTATTGTAATCAACAAAGAAATTAATGCTGATTACACAAGTGAGTTCTCAATAAATGATAAGAAAATTTCAGTTTCAGTTGTTAAAGGAGAATAAAAGATGTTTCAGGTAACAAAAGATATGAATATCGGTGAAATCCTTGATAATGCAAGAGAAACAGTTCCATTTTTCTTAAATCTTGGTATGCATTGTCTTGGTTGTCCTTCAGCACGTGGTGAAACAGTTGAACAAGCATGTATGGTTCACGGTGTTGACCCTGACGAATTTGTTGAAGGCATCAATGCTTTTCTTAAAGAAAACGCAAGCAAATAATAAAAACATTCCCCCTAGAAATAGGGGGATTTTGTTCAAAAGAGGTGAGTTGTATGAAACTTGATAGTCGTCTTATGGCTATTGCTGATTTAGTACGAAAAGATAAAATCTTTGCAGATATTGGTACTGACCACGCTTATCTTCCTGTATATCTTGTTGAAAAAGGAATTATCAATAAAGCAATTGCAGCCGATTTAAGAATTGGCCCTCTTGATAATGCGAAAGAAACAGTTGTTTCACACAACTTTACAAAACAAATAGAACTTCGACTTTCTGATGGACTTGATAATTTTAGCGAAAATGAAGTAGAAGAAATTGCAGTTGCAGGTATGGGTGGATTGTTGATTTCTCAATTTATTGAAAGAACGGGTTGGTTGAAAAACAGTGATATTCACTTGATTTTACAACCAATGACACATATTGAAGAGTTGCGAAAAACTCTATTTGATAATGGTTTTATTATTGATAACGAAGTTGCTGCAGAAGATGGTGATAAGCTTTACATAATTATCAGTGCTTATTACTATGGTGATGCAACTACATATACCACCCTTGATTTAATTGTAGGCAGATTACCTTTAAATCAAGATGATTTATCAAAAAAATACCTTGCAAAAATTTTTACTAAATACAACAAAAAACTTATTGCACTCAAAAATGCAAATAAAGAGTGCGAAGATTTAGAAAAAATAGTAGGGGAGTTGAGTAAATGGCAACAGTAAAAGATATTTATAATTTTATTGATTCTATTGCACCATTTAATACTCAAGAAGAATGGGATAATTCTGGTCTTCTTGTAGGTAATGAAAATGCTGAAGTTGAAAAAATTCTTTTTGCTCTTGACGCTACAAGTGATGTTATTGACCAAGCAGTAGCATATGGTGCAGATTTAATAATTACTCACCATCCTGTTATTTTTAAAGCTGTTTCAAATGTTTTAAGTAATAGCTTGATTTATAAACTTATCAGGAGTAACATTAGCATAATATGTGCACATACAAACTATGACAAAGCTTATGATGGCGTAAATGATATTCTTTGCAAAGCTGTTGGTTTTGATGATTTTACAAAAGTTGAAAATACTTGCCTTAATATTGGTAGTTTTGAAAGAATGATATCAACCAATGATTTTGTAAATCATATAAAAAACACACTTGGTTGCGTTGTCAGATATAACAATCTTGCAAAAGACATTAAGAAAATTGCAGTTTGTAGTGGCTCTGGTAGTGATTATTTATCACTTGCAAAAGATTTGAACTGTGATGCACTTTTCACAGGTGATGCTTCACATCATGCATTTTTAGATGCAAATGAAATGGGTATAGTGTTAATTGCGGCAGGTCACTTTGAAACGGAAAATCTTGCACTGAAACCACTAATGAATAAAATTAAAGAAAAATTCAGTATTACTTGTGAATTAGCAAAGCAAGAATCACCAATTATTACATTTTAAAGAGGTTTTATGGCGTTAGACGGAATTACATTAGGGTTAGTAAAAAAAGAGCTGGAAAGTTATTTAATTGGCTCTAAAATTGATAAGATACATCAACCATCAAAAAATGAGTTGGTGTTTATTATGCGTACCCGAAATGGTGCTTATAGGCTTTATCTTTCTTGTGATGGTCAAAGTCCAAGGGTGCATATGACTCGGTATAACCTTGAAAATCCTAAAACTCCACCTATGCTTTGCATGTTGCTTCGAAAAAGACTTTTAGGTGCAACCTTAACAAATATTAAGCAAATTCAGAACGATAGAATTCTTGTTTTGGAATTTAATGGCACAACTGAAATTGGTGACAAAACCAATTATTATGTAATCTGTGAAATAATGGGGCAAAAAAGTAATATTGTTTTCTGTGATGTCGATTATAAAATAATTGATGCAGTTAAACGAATTGACGAAGAGAAATCATCAGTTCGTGAAATTTTACCGGGACTTAAATACGAGTTGCCACCAATTCCTAATAAGCGCAACATTTTAACAGACGACACAGAAACAATCGTTAATGCAATACTTAATAAACACGAAAAAATGCTTTCAAAAGCAATTCTCGATACTCTTGAAGGCGTTTCTCCTATTGTAGGGCGTGAAATTGCTTATCGTACAGTTTTTGGCGATAAGCAGACGGGCTTACTTCTTGATATTGAAAAAGAACGTCTAAGCGTAGAAATATCTGTGTTGAGAAATGAAATTGTTGACAATAGGTGCTTTTATATGCTTTTGTCAAATGATAATATACCTTTTGATTTTTCGTTTGCTGACATTAGACAATATGGAAATGTTTTAATCAAAAAAGAGTATGAGTCAATTTCTGAATTGCTTGACGATTTCTATTTTGAAAAAGATAAAATTAACCGTATTAAAAGAAAAGCGTCAGATTTATTCAAAATTCTTAATAACGCTGTTGAGCGTACATCAAGAAAAATAAATAACCGACGACTTGAATTAGAAAAAAGTGAAAATCGTGAACAAATGCGTATTTATGCAGAGTTAATTACTGCAAATCAATATAGATTAACAGAAAAGTCTTCAGTTTATACTGTTGAGAATTATTATGATAATTGTAATACCATTGATATTCCTGTGAATCCTGCATTAACTGCACAACAGAATGCACAGAAGTATTTTAAGGAATATAAAAAGGCTACTAATGCTGAAAAACTTTTGCACAATCTTATTGAAGAAGGCGAGCAGGAATTAATTTATCTTGATACTGTACTTGATAATTTGTCCCGTGCCGACTCTGACCGTGAAGTTACTGAAATCCGTGATGAACTTGAAAAAGGTGGGTATGTAAAATCAAGAAAAGGCAACAAACAGAAAAAAGATAAACCTTTACCACCAATTGAATTCAAATCAAGTGATGGCTTTACTATTTTTGTAGGTAGAAATAATGTGCAGAATGATATTCTAACACTTAAAACAGCAAAAAATTATGATATGTGGTTACATGTGCAAAAACATGCGGGCTCACACACTGTAATTGTTGCAGATAAAAAAGATATTACCGAAACTGCAATTTTTGAGGCAGCTTGCATTGCGGCTTATCATAGTAAAGCAAAGGATTCTTCATCCGTAGCAGTTGATTATACATTGGTTAAAAATGTGAAAAAACCAACTGGAGCAAAGCCGGGTAAGGTGATTTATAATACTTACAATACGGTTTATGTAACACCGCAAAAAGACCTTGTTGAAAAATTAAAGATTAATGAATAAAAAATAACTCCCTTGATATTTCAAGGGAGTTGTTTTTATACTTCATCACTAACTAAAATTTCGTTGTGACGGAATAAAAGTGACAAGCACCAAATACCCGCAAGTGCAACTAATGTGTAAACAATTCTACTGATTATTGCTGATTGACCACCAAAGAGCCAAGCCACAAGGTCAAATTGGAATAAACCAATTGCACCCCAGTTGATTGCACCAATTACAACGAGAATTAAAGAAATTCTGTCAAGCATTGTATTCACTCCTTAATATTAGCATGTATTTACCTGCACAGATATTATGAGTAATTTATAATGCTTTATACGATTTTTAAATTAGTTAATTTTTGCTTTTTCTTTTAAAATTTCAACTTTGTCTGTCTTTTCCCACATAACATCACAATCTGTTCTACCAACATGACCATAAGCTGCAAGCTGTTTGTAAATAGGATTACGAAGTTTAAGTGTATCAATAATTGCAGCAGGACGAAGGTCAAATACTTCATTAATGATATCACCGAGTTCTGAATCTTTAAGAACGCCTGTGCCGAATGTATCAACCATTACAGAAACAGGTTTTGCAACACCGATTGCATAAGCTAACTGAATCTCACACTTTTTAGCAAGACCAGCAGCAACAACGTTTTTAGCAACATAACGTGCAGCATAAGCAGCTGAACGGTCAACTTTAGTTGGGTCTTTACCTGAGAAAGCACCGCCACCATGACGTGAATAGCCACCGTATGTATCAACAATAATCTTACGACCTGTAAGACCAGAATCTCCCATAGGACCACCAATCACAAATCTGCCTGTTGGGTTAACAAAAATCTTTGTATTATCATCAATGAGATTTGCAGGAACAATTGGTTCAATAACATATTTTTTAACATCTTCACGAATTTGTGAAAGTTCAACATCTGCACTGTGTTGTGATGATACAACGATTGCATCAATTCTTACAGGATTTCTGTCATCATCATATTCAACAGTAACCTGAGTTTTACCATCAGCACGAAGATAAGGAAGTGTTCCATCTTTTCTTACCTTTGTAAGTTGAACAGCAAGTTTGTTTGCCATTGAAATTGGCATGGGCATAAGTTCAGGTGTTTCGTCACAAGCAAAACCAAACATCATACCTTGGTCACCGGCACCATTGAGATTATAGAAATCATCATTACCTTCTTTAATTTCCATTGAATTGTCAACACCAAGAGCAATGTCAGAAGATTGTTTATCAAGATTTACAAGAACTGCACATGTGTTGCCATCAAAACCTTTTGCACTATCATCATAGCCGATTTCAAGAACGGTATTACGAACGATTTCTGGAATATTCACTTGTGCTTTTGATGTTATTTCGCCCATAACAAGAACTTGTCCTGTTGTACAACATGTTTCGCAAGCTACACGTGACATAGGGTCTTGTGCAAGCATTGCATCAAGAATAGAATCAGAAATTTTATCACAAATTTTATCAGGATGTCCTTCTGTAACTGATTCAGATGTAAATAAGAATTTTGCCATAAATTTTTGCCTCCAAAAAAATAGCACCCATAAGGGTGCCGTAAAATAACAACCTTATATCTCGGAAAATCCGCAGGAATTAGCACCACGCATAAAGCAGGTTGCCGGGTTTCACAGGGCCAGACCCTCCACCACTCTGCATAAGGGAAATATTCAGTTAAAATATATTTTACCACATATTCGTCTAATGTCAACTATATTGTGTATTTTTTTACACCTTTTTCAATAGCAAAATATATTGGGAAAAATGGTAAAATATTGAAAGCGGATTTAATAGAGTTAAGTGTTGTAGAACCCCACACACCTGCAAGATAAGTTTCGGTAACAAGAGGAATTCCCATAATATTATAAAAAATAGGGGTAAACACAAGATTTGCAAGCCAACCTACAACTATTGCAACTACAATTGTAATGGCAGATGATATAAAATAAATTTTCAAATTTAATTTATTTGATTTGAAAATCTTTTTGAATAATTTAACTGAAAGTGACATTGAAAGAATCATACTACTTCCGATTGTAACATTCATAATTTCACCAATACCGAATGTAGTTGTTCTTGTAAGGTGAATAATGTTTTTAAATAACTCTACAAGTATTCCCTGAACTGGTCCAAAAATAACACCTGTAAGAATTGCAGGAAAATCTGAAAAATCAACCTTCATATAGTCAACACCAGGTACAATTGGTACTTCTGGGAAGACCATATAAATAACAGTTGCAATTGCAGTCATAAGACCTACAATTGTTAAATTAAAAACTTTCTTATTTTTTTTGTTTGACATAAAAATCTCCCTTTCCATTTTTTTTGATTAGTCGTCAAACAGAAAAAGCCCTGCTATAAGCAGGGCAAATGTAACAAAAATGTTGCATCTTCTTCCATCCGGACTATACCGTCGGTTTAGGAATTTCACCTAATCAGCATTTGCTCGTGGACTATAACCACCGGTGGAGAATTTCACTCCGCCCTGAAGACAACTATATCATATTTTCATTATATCACTGTTGTTTTGTTTGTCAATACCGAACTTTTTATAATTAAGTAATAATATTGCTATAATCATAATTATAGGGAAAACAGCACCAAATCCAAGACCAGATTTTAAGGCTTCACCACTGCTTTCAAGTGAAAGCTTTAATGACATAAAACTTATAAACCAAGGGCCAAGTGTACATCCGGTATCACCTGAAAGTGCTAATACACTATACATAGCTCCGCCGGCTTTAGGGAAAAGTCTTGCAGCAAGACTTAATGTTGCAGGCCATAAAATGCTTACACTTAATCCTGTAACTGCGCATATTATAAGTGAGTTTAATGGATTTTTAATTACAGATGTCAGTATATAACAAGTACCGCAAAAAGCAGCTGAGCAACAAAGTGCAGTTTTAACATTTATTTTTTCACCAATAAATCCGAATATCATTCTGCCCGTACCCATAAAAATTGCAAAAAGACAAGGACCCAATAAATCACCAGTCATTTTACTTACCTTAAGTCCTGCTTCGGCAAAATATGATGACCACTGTGACATTGCAATTTCTGATGCACCGGAGCAAACCATAATTACAATACAAAGTATGAACTGTTTTGATGAAAGCATTTTAAGAAAAGGTGTTTTTTCTTCTTTTGTAAGATTAGGTACAATTGGTACGCCAATGAAATTAAAAGTATTAATTAATGGAATTATAGCCCATATAACAGGAGCAATATACCATAAATCATTACCAAAAATTTTAATCATAATTGTTGTCAATGCAACAACTGTAACTTGTCCCCAGCAGTAAAATGAGTGCAATAAACTCATTT
Source organism: Candidatus Fimenecus sp. (assembly GCA_045613585.1). Classification (GTDB taxonomy): domain Bacteria; phylum Bacillota; class Clostridia; order Oscillospirales; family Acutalibacteraceae; genus Fimenecus. The sequence goes on from JAZLBG010000058.1 coordinate 20,361, forward strand.
CGGCTGTTTTCTTTTCACCAGGTATTGATTCAACAATAGGACTAATAATAACTTCAGTAAGTCCACTGCCAATTGCGGAAAGTATAATTGAAATTACAATTCCAATGTATGCGTTAGGGAGTGTGTTTGGTAATATTGAAAGGCAAGAAAGTCCAACAAACGTTACTGCTTGTGAAAGTATTGCTAGTTTCTTGTAACCAACTTTATCAACAAATTTTATTGACAGTGTATCAACCAATAACTGTGTACCAAAGTTGATTGTAATTAAAAGTGAAAGACGTGAAAGTGTAATGTCAAATTTTTCGCTGAATATAACAAAAAGTAATGGTGCAATATTATTTATAATTCCTTGAACAATATAGCCTATATAACAAGCAATTTTAGTACCTGTGAATGTTCTGTTTCTCATTTTATACCCTTGTAATAATAACCTCTAAATTGCCTGAAATTGTGAAGTTACCATAATTTGCAGGAATAAAAAGACTATCTCCCTTTTTAATATCAATATTTTCAATTTTGCCATTTCCATCAGTAACAAGGACAGAAACAAATGACTTTTCGTCAGCAATTCCATCAAAAATATTTTTTACTGAAACTTTTTTTACATTAAATAAATCACATTTTGTGAGCAACTGTGATGCGTAATCATCATATTCAACTAATTCGCCTTCAGGATTAGTTGAACGGGTAGGTGGTGTGCAGTTTGTAACATCAATTGCTTTTTCTACATGCAAATCACGAGGTTTTCCATCAGCGCCAATTCTACCATAGTCATAAACTCTGTATGTTGTGTTTGAATTTTGTTGAATTTCAGCAAGTAAAATACCTTTACCAATAGCGTGAAGTGTTCCTGCTTCAATAAAGAATAAATCGCCTTTTTTAACTTTAACCTTGTTTACAGTTTCAAGGAATGTGTTATCTGCAATTCTTTTTCTGAATTCTTCACTGCTTATGTCACGATTAAATCCATAAATAAGCTCAGCGCCTTCTTCACAGTCAAGAATATACCAACATTCAGTTTTGCCATATTCATTTTCAACACGCATTGCGTATTCGTTGTTAGGGTGAACCTGAACAGATAAATCATCTTTAGCATCAATAATTTTTATAAGAATAGGGAAGTATTCAAATTTTTTTCCGTTTTCACCAAGAAAGTCAGGATTTGCTTTAACAACTTCAGTTAAGGTTTTACCAGCAAATTCGCCATTTTCAATTGTGTTTTCTCCGTCCTTATGGCAAGAAAGCATCCAACCTTCTGCAAGTTTTTCAAGATTTGATTCAAAGCCGTATTCGTCACGAAGTTTAGTTCCACCCCAAAGATAATCTTTAAAAACAGGGTTTAATTTAAGAATATACATACTAACACTCCTTAAATAATTTCACAGTATTTTACCATACCACATCAATATTTTCAATATGTCGTTGTAAAATCTAACATTTATGATATAATGTTTTTATAGTTTGTATTTGGGAGGGGAATGAATGAAAGATAATATCATTTTTTATTTTTCTGACCAACAGAGATATGATACTGCAAATGCAGAAATAATGCCTAACCTTATGGCACTTGCAGAAGATGGCACATTCTTTGAAAATTGTTATACCTGTCAGCCTGTTTGTGGGCCTGCAAGAGCAAGCTTGCAAACTGGTGTTTATCCTACCGAATGCGGTTGTCATATAAACGGAATACCACTTCGTGATGATGCAAAATCATTGGCAGACTATTTTAACGAAAATGGTTATGATACTGCGTATATTGGTAAACTTCATCTTGCATCAGGTAAAAATGGCGGAGAGAATATTAAATGTGAAAAAAGCCCAATACCTGCTAATCGTCTTTGGGGCTATAAATATTTTCGCGGTGCAGACGTGCTTGAATTTACATCTCACGGTTATGATGGTTATGTTTTCGACGAAAAAGGTAATAAGATAGATTTTGAGGGTTATCGTGCTGATAGAATAAATGATTTTGCAATAGAATATATTGAAAATCATAATGGTGAAAAGCCATTTTTTATGTTTGTTTCACAGCTTGAGCCACATCATCAGAATGACCATGGCAGATTTGAAGGTCCAAAAGAAAAGGTAGATAAGTATAAAAGTTATTCCATACCTGAAGATTTAACACAATTTAAAGGGAATTATAGAGAGCAATATCCCAATTACCTTGCAGCCATAGAAAGTCTTGACGATAATCTTGGCAGACTCATCGATACTTTGAAGTTGAAGGGCATTTACGATAACACGACAATAATTTATACTTCTGACCATGGTTGCCATTTCAAAACAAGAAATGCAGAGTATAAGCGTAGTTGTCACGACTCTTCAATTCATATTCCACTTGTTATTAAAGGTAAAGGATTTGAGAAAGGTAAAATTGAAAGTAAAATGGTAAGTTTAATTGATTTGCCACCGACAATGCTTTATTCTGGTTTAATATATCCGCCTGAGTATTATCAAGGTGAAGCGTTGCAAGAAAAAGGCGATTATGGCCATATTTTTGTTCAAATTAGTGAAAGTCAGTGTGGTAGAGCAATAACAACAAAAGACTATACATATTCAGTTTCTTGTGCAAAGTTTTTATCTTCACATTCAAATGTGTATTTTGAAGATTATCTATACGATAATTCAAAAGATAAAGCGCAAAAACATAATTTAATTAAGTCAAAAGAGTATAATAAAATAAGAAAAGCATTAAAAACACATTTGTTAAATCAAATTGAAAAAATTGAGGGTAAAAGGCCAATTGTTTTACCAAGAATATTCATAAAGCACAGATAATTGCAAAATCTATTGTTAAATTATTCAAAATTAGCGTTATTTTACTTGAATATTTGATTAAAATGCAATTTTTCAATTAAGCACTTGCAAAAATATTGTAAATACTATATAATATATTGAATTTTAATTTGGAGGTTTTCCTATGCTTTATAATGAAATGAGCAGAGATGAACTTGTAGCTCTTAAAAGCGAACTTGAAAAGAAATATGAAGAAGTGAAATCACTTGGCCTTTCACTTGATATGTCTCGTGGTAAGCCAGCTGCAGACCAGCTTGATTTATCAATGGATATGTTAAGCGTAATGACAACTGCTGCAGATTGTGTTGGTGAAAATGGTTTCGATTGTCGTAACTATGGCGTGCTTGACGGTATTCCTGAATGTAAAAAGCTTTTTGCAGATTTACTTAAGGTTGATACAAAAAATATTGTAATTGGTGGAACATCATCACTTAATCTTATGTATGATTATCTTAACCAGTGTATGTATTTAGGTGTTGGCGGTTGCGAGCCTTGGAGCAAGCAGGGTAAGGTTAAGTTTATCTGTAATGTTCCAGGATATGATAGACACTTTGCAATTACAGAATTCTTTGGCATTGAAATGATTTCTGTTGAAATGGATGAATTTGGTCCTGATGTAGAAAGAATTGCAGAACTCGTTAAAGACCCAATGGTTAAAGGTATGTTCTGTGTACCAAAATATTCAAATCCTAATGGTGTAACATACAGTGATGAAAGAGTTAAGGCTCTTGCTGCTCTTAAACCTGCAGCAAAGGACTTCAGAGTAATTTGGGATAATGCTTATATTATTCACGAATTAACAGATACACCTGATATTCTTATGAACATTTTTGATGCTTGTAAAGAATACGGAACAGAAGATAATTTTGTTGAGTTTACATCAACTGCAAAAATCTCATTCCCAGGTGCTGGTGTTTCTGCTATTGCTACATCTGAAAGCAATGTTGCAGAAATTAAAAAACGCCTTAATTTCCAGACAATCAGTTATGATAAGCTTAATCAGCTTCGCCATGTAAAATTCTTTAAGAATGTTGATGGCCTTAAAGCTCATATGGATAAGCACGCTGCAATTATGGCACCTAAATTTAATCTTGTTCTTGATATGCTTGAAAAAGAAATTGCTCCACTTGGCATTGGTGAGTGGGTAAAAGTTAAGGGTGGTTATTTTATTAGCTATGATACAGTTGGCTCAAGTGCAAAAAGAATTGGTGAACTTTGCAAAAATGCAGGTCTTGTGCTTACAACTGTAGGTGCAACATATCCTTATGGTATCGACCCTGAAGATAAAAACATCAGAATTGCTCCTTCATTCCCACCAGTGGATGATTTAAGAAGAGCTATGGAAGTTTTCTGCCTTTGTGCAAAACTTGCTGCAGTTGAAGCGTTAATTTAAGAGGTGTTTTTATGCTGAAAATTACGGAAAATGAGAATAAAATTGTTTCTGCCGTAATTGTTTCGGCAGGCAACTCAACTCGAATGGGTGGCGTTAATAAACAGTTTCTTGAATTAGATGGTGCGCCGGTAATTGCTAACACAATAACTATGTTTCAACGTTGTAATATGATTGATGAAATTGTTATTGTTACTCGTGAAAGTGATATTGAAGAAATAGAAAAACTCGTTAAGAAATATGACTTTTATAAAGTTAATAGCATAGTTTCTGGTGGCGAAACAAGACAATTAAGCGTTTATGAAGGTGTTACAAGCACAGTTGGTGTTGCTGACTTAGTTGTAATTCACGATGGGGCAAGACCGCTCGTTACTGTTAAAGTAATTGAAGAAACTATTAAAGCAGCTGTAAAACACGGCGCCGCTGCAACAGGTGTTAAGGTTAAAGACACTGTTAAAGTTGTAGACGAAAATGATAATATCATTGATACACCCGACAGAACCTATATGCGTTTCATTCAGACACCTCAGGTGTTTGATAAGAAACTTTATCTTGATGCGGTGAAAGTGGTTGAAAACAGTAGAGATTTTACTGATGATTGCAAGCTTTTAGAAGCATATGGTAAGACTGTGAAATTTGTTGATGGTGATTATGAGAATATTAAAATTACAACACCTGAAGATATTGAGTTAGCAGAAAATTATATTAGACGCAGGAGGGGATTGTAATGTTAAGAATTGGTCATGGTTATGATGTTCACAAACTTGTTGAAGGTAGAAAACTGATACTTGGTGGCGTTGAAATCGAGAATAATGGCATAGGACTTTTAGGCCATTCTGATGCAGATGTTTTGCTTCACGCTATTTCTGACTCGTTGCTCGGTGCTTGTGCATTAGGTGACATAGGTAAGCATTTCCCCGACACAGACTCAAATTTTAAAGATGCAGATAGTCTTGAACTTTTAAAAAAAGTCGTGGAACTTATAAAATTAAAAGGATTTACAGTAAACAACATTGATGCAACAGTTATTGCTCAAGCACCAAAGATTTCTCCGTTTATTGATAAGATGCGAGAAAATATTGCAATAGCTCTTGGGGTTAGTGTTGATTGTGTTAGTGTTAAAGCAACCACTGAAGAAAAACTTGGATTCACAGGTGCAAAAGAAGGTATATCTGCACATTGTGTTTGCCTTGTTGAGTCTAAAAAAATTAAATTTATATAAACTTTATAGCCTGCTATCAAATGATAGCAGGTATTTTTTTATCAAAAAAATTTAAATAACATAATATGTAATGGGTGATGTTTACAATGAATAAGGCAATTGTAAAGTTTTCCTCCGTAACTTATGCATTAAAGGCAAAAGGAATTGTTGAAAATTACGGAGGTAAAGTAATAATAAGAAAAAATAAAAAAGCCACAGCAGGAGAAGGTTGTGGTTATAATCTCATAATTATGGGTAATGTGAGTCAATTTATAAAATTATTTGATTTAAACAGAGTTAAATATATAAGTTATGAGATGATACAATGATTTATCTTGATAATAGTGCAACATCTTATCCTAAACCTAAATGTGTAATTGATGCTGTTTCTAACTCGTTTCATAAGTTTGGTGCAAATTCGGGCAGAGGTGCTTATGAAATGGCAATTAATACTACTGAAGAAATTTATAAATGTCGTGAAAAAATATCAGATTTTTTTAATGCAAATGATATAGAAGATGTAGTATTTACCTATAATTGCACAACCGCACTTAACATGGCAATTAAAGGATTAGCAAGTTATAATGCACATTTTATTATTTCTGATTTAGAGCATAATGCAGTATTACGACCATTAGAAACTTTAAAGCAAAGAGGAGTATGCGATTATAGTATTGCAAAAGTATCTATAGATGACTATCAAACTATTAAAAATTTTAGAAATGAGATACGGGATAACACCGTTGCAATAGTTTGTACCGGTGCATCAAATGTTTTTGGCGTAATTCCACCGTATAAAATGATTTCAAATCTTGCTCATAAGAATAATTTAATATTTATTTTAGATTGTTCACAGATAGCAGGCATCATACCTATTGATATGAAAAAAGATGGTGTTGATATTGTTTGTTGTGCAGGTCATAAAGGACTTATGGGGCCAACAGGTACAGGGGTTATGATAGTGAATAACGATAAAATTCATCTTGACTCTTTAATTGAAGGGGGTACTGGTAGTAATTCAGCTAGCGCCACTCAACCAGATATTTTACCCGATAAGTTTGAAAGCGGAACACCGAATGTTCAAGGAATAATAGGTCTTTCAACTGCTATTGATTTTTTTAAGAAAGCAAACTTAAGAAAAATATATGAGCATGAAGTTTTGTTGCTGAAATATCTTAATAAAAATCTTAAAAATATAGAGAATGTAAATCTTTATACAGACTTTTATGACATTAGACAACAGTTGGCACCTATACTTTCGTTTAATATAAAAAATATGCATAGTGAAGATGTTGCAGAAAAATTAAGTAGTATGGGTATTTGTGTAAGGGCAGGGCTTCATTGTGCGCCTCTTGCCCATAAAAAGTTTGGCACAATTGAAACCGGTGCTGTAAGAATTTCACCATCTATTTTTACTCAAAAAAATCAAATAGATTTTTTAATAAATTCTATTATAAAAATTGCAAAATTAAATTAGTTGTGATACAATATATTGTGAATATGTATATCTGTGTGTAATTCATAAATTATTTGCAGATTTTTTACGATATATTGTATTTTTTTATTTGAAAGTGTGGGAAAATTATGTTAACAGAGTTTTTTGTAGATTTTTTTGAAAATATCAAGATGGCGCTATTTTCTTTTGATGGAGTTATTGATTTACTTGATGTTGTTCTGGTTGCATTAGTTATCTATGTTGTAATTAATTTCATTCGTGGGACTAGAGCTTTTCAACTTGCAAAAGGTGTATTATTTCTTGCAATTATTTATTTCTTAGTTTCGCTATTTGAAATGCGTGCAAGTGAGTTTATTCTTACATTTGTTTTTAGCAATTTGTTTATGATTCTTGTTGTTATCTTTTCACCTGAAATTAGACATGCACTTGAAACTATGGGACGAGGTTCAGCCTCTATTTTCAATATTTTCAGTCTTAAGAATAAAGATGATTTCAAATTACAAGAAGATATCAAGAATTCTATTAATAGTGTTTGCAAAGCTTGTGCTGATATGAGTGACAAACAAATAGGTGCACTTATTGTTTTTGAAAGAGAAACATTACTTGGTGAAATTTCAAAAACTGGTACAGCTATTGATGCAATTGTTACAACTGAACTTATTGGGAATATTTTCTTTCCTAAAGCACCTTTGCATGATGGTGCAACAATCATAAAAGATGGTAGAGTTGTTTCAGCAGGTTGTTTTTTACCATTATCTAATAATAATCGTTTTAGTAGTGATTTAGGTACACGACATAGAGCAGCTGTCGGTATGAGCGAATCCAGTGATGCAATCGTTATTGTTGTGTCAGAAGAAACAGGTGGCATTTCTATTGCGGAAAAAGGTTATCTCAAACGTAATATTTCTGACGGTGACCTTCGTGAAATCCTTATGAAGACTTTTACTAACGAAGATAAACAACCAAGTAAAATTAAGAGAATTTTGAGAGGTAATAAAGATGGAAAATAATATCAATACAAAAAAATCAAAAATCTCTTTGTATAATGTTGTACATGATAATAGGTTTGTTGCATTATTTTCATTATTAATTGCTTTTGTGTTATGGACTTGGATTGCTATGGAAAAAAGTCCAGAAGTTCAAACTGTTATTACGGATGTACCAGTTCAAATTAATCTTGAAAATACGATTCCTAAGCAGCTTGGTCTTGAAATTTTTGGTGAATCAGAATTTAAAGTTGATGTAACAGTAAGAGGAAAGAAATATATAGTGTCAGCTCTTGACAGTAATGATATTCAAGTTGTTGCAAATACAAATCGTGTTGATAGTGCAGGTTTGTGGACTTTACAATTGAAAGTTACACCTAAAGATGATTCAGACGACTTTAACATTTCATCAACTTCATCAACACATGTTGAGGTGTATTTTGATACATATAAAGAAATTGAAGTTGCATTAGAAGGAATTGTTGATACAAATCTTGATTCATATGTGCCTATCGATTGCCTTGCAGGTGATGTTGTACTTTCAAAAAATACGGTCTTGTTAAGTGGTCCTGCAACAGAAATTAATAGGGTTTCGGGTGTATCCGCAACTGCTGTTGTCGATACCGTCCTTGAAAAAACCACGACTTTTGATACTAAAATAGTAATTAAAACTACTGATGGAACTGAACTTGAATATACAAAAATTAATACTGATGATGGTAATATAACTATGGCTGTACCGGTTTTAAAGGTTGTTACATTACCAACAACAGTTGAGTTTAAAAACGCTCCATCATATTTTATTAACAATCCGTTAAAATATTCAATTTATCCTTCAAGTGTCAAGGTTGCAATTCCTGTTGACGCTATTGAAACAACAAAAGAATTTGTTGTCAACACTATTGATTTTGCTGATATTACAAACAGCTACAATACTATTTATGTAAATGCAGATGCTATTGTTTCATATAAGATTATGGATGAAAGTATTAAAAACTTCAGGATTAATATAAATGCATCAGAATTTAGTCTAAAAACACTTTCAATTCCATTTTCTGCAATTAAAATTAAGAACGAAAGAGAAGATTTTGATGTTAGTCTTAATACAAATAAAGATATTGCCGTTACACTTGTAGGGCCTAAATCAGATATTGATGCAATTACTGCAGAATCTCTGAGTATTGAAGTTGATACAACTGGTCAGACAATTGTTTCTGATACACAAACACTTCAAGGTAGGGTTTTGGTAGCAAGTGATTACAGTTGCTGGGCAATAGGCAAATACGATATTAAAGTTTTGGTTAAATCTAAGTAAAGTATTAATGAGAGGTGACAGATAATGAAAAAAATAGTTTCAATAATTCTATGCTTTATTGTCTGTCTATTCTTTTCTGGTTGTGACTTAAACATTTCATCTGTAGATAGTTTAATGCGACCACCTAAATTAAGTGGTGCTAATAGTCTTTTACAACAGACTTTTGAGGCTACAGTAGGCGATAATGAAAGCATATTGATGAAAACACCTTTAAGTGGTGAAAATAGGTCTTCTTATCTTCTTTATGACCTTGATAATGATGATATATCAGAAGCTCTTGTACTTTATATAGACCCTATTAAAGATAAGTTAGCGTGTGTAAGTATATTTAAGTATGTTAATAATCAATGGTCATTTGTTTCAACAATTAAAGGCAAAAGTGAAGAGATTTATGCTGTAGATTTTGCAGATATTAATGGTGACGGAACTTTAGAAATTCTTTTAAGTTGGTCTGCAACATTATCCGGGAATTATATTTCGTCAACAGGTTTGTCATACAATGGCGAGAGAATTCTTTCCATATATAGTTATAATGGTAACTCTACAACACTTTTAAAAAATGAAGCGTATACAAAACTCCTTGTTGAAGATATAAATAATGACAATTCTGATGAACTTTTTATTGTGAACATCAGTTTGTCAAATCAAGATAAAGTAGCTCAAGGAAGAATTGTATGCTTTGCAGATGATTATTCTATATCTCAAGAGTTAAAATTTGCATTAACTGGTATGCTTGATATTTTTAATATGGTTTGTGACACATATTTTTATGATAATGAGGCACATACAAGAGTTTATGTTGATGGTTCCATTAGTGAAAGTGGAATTATTACAGAAGTTATTGATATTAAACATAATGATTTTCAAGTGTCTTTACCATTTTATCAAAGTAATATTTCAGCACAACCGGTAACCTTGCGAGATGTTAGAGTATTTTCACAAGATTTTGACAACGATGGAGTTGTTGAGATACCAACAATTGAAAAATTATATGGTGGGGCTAAACTCACTTCTGATTCTCAGACAAAAGAAGATTTTAGTTTAACTATTTGGTCTGAAATAGAAAATAATACTCTATCTGTTGATACAAAATGTCTTTGGAATGGAAATTATGGTTATATGTTTATTTTTCCTGATGAATGGATTGGTAAAATAACATCTGTTTATAATGAAAAAAATGACACAATAACATTTTATTCTTTAGATGATAATGGAACATTAATGGATACGCTTTTTTCAATAAAATCAGTTTATGAACCGAATTCAGAAGAAGACGATTATACAAAGTTTGATGAAAATGGTGTATATGTTTATAGCTATTATATAAGCGACAAACAAAATGAAGATACATATATAAATATTATTGAAAACAACTTTAATTTAATTAATCAGGTGTAGTTATGAAATATGTTTTAATTGCAGAAGACGAAGCCTCCATCAGAGATTTTGTCGTAATTAATCTTAAAAGAAGTGGTTATGAAGTTATTGAAGCTTCTGATGGTGAAGAGGCAATAGAAAAGTTTAATAGTTTTAATGAGCAGATTGATATTGTAATTCTTGATATTATGATGCCTGTTATTGATGGACTTGAGGTTTGTAAATATATACGTGAAAGAAATAAACGCGTAGGTATAATTATGCTTACCGCTCGTACTCAAGAAATGGATAAGGTTACGGGTCTTATGGTTGGTGCCGATGATTATGTTACAAAACCTTTTTCACCATCTGAACTTATGGCAAGAATCGATGCCATTTATAGAAGAGTTTCATTAACTGTTGACAATACAGCTGAAAAAAATCCGAATAGTGCAATTTCTCTTAATGAGTTTGTTCTTGATTTAAGAAGTCATACGCTTACAAAATACGGTGAACCTGTTGAACTTACTCAAGTTGAGTTTCAAATTATGGAATTTTTCTTTTCAAATCCTAACGTTGCCCTTGAACGTAATGAAATTCTAAAATTTGTATGGGGCGATTCTTATTTTGGTGATGAAAAAGTAGTTGACGTTAATATTCATAGATTACGTAATAAAATTGAAGATGAGCCATCACAACCAAAGCATCTTACAACTGTATGGGGTATGGGTTATAAATGGATAATATAAAACATTAAGGCGGTGATTATATGATAAAAAACAGTATTGTTAAGCGTTGGGCTTTTTCAGTTCTCGCTGGTATTATCATATTAATTATTGCTATTGGTGTTTCTATTGGTTTCATACTTAAAGAACAGTATTATAATTCTGTTGAAATGACACTTAATTCTCGTGCAAATGCTATGGTGCTATCTAATTTTAATTCTGCATCTGCAATTAATGATGAAAATTTTATTAAATTGGGTAAAAACTTTGTTGATAACTTTTCAGATAAAAATGTTATGGAAGTTTGGGTTATTGACAAGAATGGAAGTGTTGTTGTTTCGTCCACAGGATTTTCTGTAAAAGGCGAGAAATATCCTGATTATGATTATGCAAAGGCTAGCGAGAATCGCAAAGGTTTCTGGACGGGCGAAATGCAAAGTGGTGAAAAGGTTATGGCAATGACTTACGTTTTACCACAAAATGAAAATGGCGCAAATGGCGCAGTTCGTTATATCATTTCACTTGAAGATGTTGACAAACAATTGGTTAACATTTGGATAATTATTGCTATTCTTCTAATAGTGTTTATTTCTTTTGTAGTTACATCTGGTGCATTCTTTATAAACTCTATTATTAATCCAGTGCGAAAAATTAATGAAACAGCATCTAAAATTGCTAAAGGTGATTTTAATGTCTCAATAGAGAAATATAAATATGAAGATGAAATTGGTCAACTTTGTGACACTATCAATAATATGGCACAGGAAATTGGTGAAGCTGAACGAATGAAAAACGAGTTTATTTCTACGGTTTCGCATGAACTTAGAACACCTCTTACTGCAATTAAAGGATGGGGTGAAACGCTTCGTTCAGCTAAAGAAAATGAGGGTGAACTTATTGAAAAAGGTATAAATGTTATTGTTAATGAATCTGAAAGACTTACAGATTTAGTTGAAGAACTTCTTGACTTTTCTCGTATGGAAAGTGGAAAAATGACACTTAAAGTTTCAAAAATCGATGTTGTAAAAGAATTAAACGAAGTACTTGAAGTTTTTAGAGCACGTTCAGAGCGCGAAAATATTGATTTGATTGTCAATATTCCTTACAATAGTCTTTCTCTTATGGGTGATAAAAACAGATTAAAACAAGTTTTTGTTAATGTTATTGACAATAGTTTTAAATACAATAAAAAAGGTGGATTTGTTAAAGTAAGAGTTGCATGTACCAATACCGAAATAACGGTTGTTATATCTGACAACGGTTGTGGTATTTCTAAAAATGACTTGCCAAGAGTCCGTGAAAAATTTTATAAAGCAAACAATAGTCAACGCGGTAGTGGTATTGGTCTTGCTGTTGCTGACGAAATAATAAAAATGCATGATGGCAAAATGTTAATTGAAAGTAAAATTGGTTTAGGAACAACAACTACATTGATTTTGCCACGAAAAAATAAGTAGGGAGTAATATATTTTGAGTAACCAAAAACATAAAACATCAATTGGTGGACAAGCCTTGATAGAAGGTATTATGATGCGTGGACCTAAAGGTAATGCTATGTCTGTTCGCTTACCTGATGGCACAATCGAAACTGAAGTTGAAGAATATGTACCATTAAAAAATAAATGTAAAATATTAGGTTGGCCTATTATCAGAGGTGTGGCAGGATTTATTGAATCAATGGCAACAGGATATAAATATCTTATGAAATCTGCCGATAAGACAATGACTGAAGAAGAAAAAGAAGAAGAAATGTCAAAACTTGACCGTTGGCTTACTGACCATATGGGTGAAAAAATGATGGCAGTAGTTGGTGCCATTTCTGCAATACTTGGCGTAGGTCTTGCGTTTGTAATTTTCATGTATTTGCCAACATTAGGTGTTGATTTATTAGATGATTACATTTTAAGAAGTGTAGATGTTCAAAGATTTCATCCTTTACTTGAAGGCGTTTTAAGAATGATAATTTTTGTTCTTTACATGTATGTAGTATCAAGAATGTCTATGATTAAACGAGTATTTATGTATCATGGTGCAGAGCACAAAACTATTTTCTGTTATGAAAATGCACTTGATTTAACAGTTGAAAATGTACGTAAGATGTCACGTTTTCACCCTCGTTGTGGCACAAGTTTTATGTTTGTTATGATTATTATTAGTGTGCTTGTATCTTCTGCGCTTGTGCTTATGTTCCCACAACTTTCAGAAATTAATAGATTACTATGGATTGCAATTAAAGTTGCAATTTTACCACTTATTATGGGGTTAGGATACGAGTTTATCAAATATGCAGGCAAACACGAAAATTTTGTTGTAAAGTTTTTGTCAGCACCAGGTTTGTTTATGCAAAGAATCACAACTGTTGAGCCTACTGATGATATTATTGAAGTAGCAATCGAATCAATCAAAGCTGTTATTACTGATAACCCAGAGGATGATAAAATAATATGACAGTAAAAGAATTGTTTGATTATTGTGTGAAACAAATAAGTTTCAGTGATTCTCCTGAGTTTGAGTCAACTTGTATTTTTGAAGATTTGTTAAATATTAAAAAAACAAAAATTTTATTTAATGATGATGTTGTTACTGAAGAGCAGATTAAAGTTGTTGATGATGTTGTAAGGCGTCGTAAAAATGGTGAGCCATTACAATACATACTTGGTGAATGGGATTTTTATGATTTAACATTCAAGGTTGGTAAAGGTGTGTTGATACCACGACCAGAAACCGAAACATTAGTTGATTTTGCTCTTGAAAAGATTAAAAACATTAAAAGCCCAGTTATCTATGATTTATGTGCTGGTAGTGGTTGCATAGGTCTTACAATTGCTCACCATAGAAAAGATGCAAAGGTATTCCTTCTTGAAAAAGAAGATGGTGCCTTAAAATATCTTAATTTAAATAAAGAAAAATATAATCTTGATAACGCTTTCATAATTCAAGGCGATATTTTCAAAATCGATTTTTCAGAAATTCCACAAGCTGATGTTGTTCTTTCAAATCCGCCATATATTCCAACTATTGAAATAAATGGTTTGCAGAAAGAAGTTCATTTTGAACCTATATCTGCACTTGATGGGGGAACAGATGGTTTAGATTTTTATCGTTGCATATGCGAAAAATGGTTGTCAAAAGTTAACCAAAATGGTTATATTGCCTTGGAATGTGGTGAAGAACAAAGTACTGATATAATTAATTTGTTTAATGGAAAATATCGTGAAAAACAAATTATTTATGATTTTAATAATATTGACAGAATTGTAACTTTTGGAATATAATATTTATTTAGAAATGAAAGGGGATTTTTATGCTATTAGACATTTTGAATGGTAATACTGATGGTTTAAGATTGATTATTACTTTCTTTTCAAGATTGTTTGTAATTTTTTGCACAATGCCTATACACGAATATGCTCACGCATTGATTGCAACAAAATTAGGTGACCAGACTCCACGTCTTTCAGGACGTTTAACTCTCAACCCTATGGCTCATATTTCACCTATGGGTGCAGTAATGATGTTGTTATGTGGTTTTGGTTATGCAAAACCTGTTGGTGTTAATCCTCGAAATTTTAAAGATATGAAAAAAGGTATGGCAATTACTGCGCTTGCAGGTCCAATTGCCAATCTTTTAATGGGTTTTGTATTTATCGTAGGTTCAGTTTTTTCATTGAATTTAGTCAAAAATCCAACTGAACTTCATTTCGCAATATTTTACTTCCTAGCATTTGCAGGCGCTCTTAATGTAAATCTTGCAGTTTTTAATTTGCTTCCAATTCCACCATTGGATGGCTCAAGAATATTACAACTTTTAATCCCGTCAAAATATTATTATAAATTTTTAGAATATGAAAGATATGTAACAATTGTTGTTTTTGTTTTGATTTTGACAGGTGTTTTGTCAGAACCATTGTCAAAAATAGCAGGTTTTATTATTGAATTGTTTAACAAAATTGCAAGTTTACCATTCTAATATAATTAAAGGATAGTTTATGGAAAAGATTTCTTATAAGTTAGATGTATTTGAAGGTCCAATGGACTTGCTTTTGCATTTAATCTCAAAACATAAACTGAATATTTATGATATTCCTATTATAACACTGGTTGAGCAGTATATTGATTACGTTCGCCAGATGCAAGAGGAAGATATGTATGTGGCTGCCGAGTTTCTTGAAATGGCGGCACGTTTGGTATACCTTAAATCAGTTTCACTATTACCTGTTTATACTGAAGCCGAAGAATTGAAACAAGAACTTCAAGGTGAATTAATTGAATACAGAGATATGAAACTTCTTGCTGGTAAACTTTCAGAAAATACTGAAGGGTTTGGCACTTTTATAAGACAACCTGAAAAAATTGACCCTGACCAGACTTATAAGCGTCTTCATGACCCTGAAGAACTTTTTAGTGCATATGTTTCTGCTGCTGGTCGAAAACTTCGTCAGTTACCCCCACCAATTGAAGCATTCCGTGAAATTGTTGTAAAAAAAGTTGTTTCAGTTGGTTCAAAGATTTCAAATATCTTTAAGAAATTAACTAAAAAAGGACAAAAGGCTAAACTTAACACATTGTTTGCAGATGCTGAGTCCCGTTCAGATATTGTTGCTACTTTTTTAGCAGTACTAGAACTTACAAAATCAAAAAAAGTTAAAGTAATTGGTGACGGTGAAGAAACACAGGTTGAACTTTTAGATTCTGATTATACAGAAGTTAGTGAGGAATGGAATTAATGAAAGCAAGTAAATTACAAGCAGCTGTTGAGGCAATTTTGTTTGCATCAGGTGAGCCAGTTGAACTTGAAAGAATTGCGGAGGCTCTCCAAATTGAAGTTGAAGTGTGTGAACAGGTTATATATAATCTTTCTGCTCAACTTGATGAGAGAAACAGTGGTATTGCAGTTCTTAAACTTGGTGATAAATATCAATTGTCTTCAAGAACAGAATATGCAGAGGTTATTCGTGATGTTTTAGAACTTCGCAAAAATACACCATTATCACAAGCAGCATTTGAAGTTCTTGCAGTTATTGCGTATAATCAACCTGTTACAAAATCTTTTGTTGAGCAGGTGCGTGGTGTTGATTGTAGTGGTGTAATTTCTACACTTTGTCAGAAAAAACTTATTGAAGAAAAAGGTAGACTTGATTTACCAGGCAGACCATTGATTTATGGTACAACACCGGATTTCCTTCGTTGTTTCTCAATTTCTTCACTTGATGAGCTTCCTGAAATTCCTGAAAACAATGCTGATGAAAATGATGTTGTTGATGAAACAGAAAATAACACAGTAACTGAATAAAATATAACCCAATTTCTCAAAGGAGGTGTTTTTGATGACAGGTTTATACATATTGCTTGGTATAATTGGTTTTATTGCACTCATACTCAGTGTTCGCATCACTGTTAATGGTGAGTTTTTTAATGAATTCAGATTGAATATTCAATGGTTATTCTTAAAAATAGATATTTTACCTGCAAAGAAAACAGATAAACCTAAAAAAGAAAAAGCACCTAAAAAGAAAAAAGAAAAGCCACAGACTGAAGAAATTGTTACAGAAACACCTGCAGAAAAGAAAGAAAATATATTTGTAAAGTTTTATAACAATCAAGGTTTTGATGGTGTTATTCAATTAATTAATAATGCTGGTGAAGCGTTAGGTAAATTAATGCATTCATTAAAAAAACATATTGTTTTAAGAGAATTATATTTATGGATGACTGTTACAGGTGGATGTGACGCTGCAGAAACTGCTCTTGAATATGGTCGCATTTGTCAAAAGGTTTTTCCGGCAATGTCTTTTATTTGTACAAATCTTACTGTTAAAAAATATGATGTTGAAATTCAGCCAGATTTTTTAGGAAATAAGAATAAAGCAGAGTTTGCTTTCTCAGTGTCTATAAGACCAATATTTGTTTTGAATGCGCTTATAGTTTTTGCGTTTAGATTACTAATTAAAGTTGTTCTCAAATTCCTTATGGGAATTAAAGATAAATCGAAAAATAATGAAAATATAAATGAAGGTGGTGCTTTATGATGAAAGAAAAATCATCAGCAGCAGGAATTCTTGAAACTACAATTGAAAAGGTTAAAGACCTTGTTAATGTCAGTACAATCATTGGTGAACCAATGAAAGTTGAAGGTGGCGTTACAATTATCCCTGTGTCAAAGGTTACTTATGGATTTGCTTCAGGTGGCTCAGATTTTCCATCAAAATCTAATCAGGATATTTTCGGTGGTGGCGGTGGCGCTGGCGTTACAATTATGCCTATCGCATTCCTTGTAATTGAC
>JAZLBG010000059.1:0-1047 GCA_045613585.1 Candidatus Fimenecus sp.
ATGAGATTGTGAAACGATTAGGTCAGTACAATACAGCAAATAATAAAATTGCAAAACAGTTAAATCAGTATAATGTAATTAATGATGAAGTGGTGGGCCGACTAAATCATTTTAACGTACTCAATGATAAAATTTTGCATAGTCTTAGCCAACATAATGTAATCAATGATGAAATTGTTCAGCGACTTGATCAATATGACAAGACTAATGATGAGGTAGTGAATCAATTAGCACAGATTGAAACAAAAAATGACACACTACTAGACAAAGTAGATGCACAGCATACGCTTCAACAAACAATGACTGATCAAATAACTAATATGGAAGAGAAACAGAACAAATTAGCAAATCGCGTAGACAGTCAAGAAGGATTAATGGAGAAAATTTTACATCAAATAGACCATTTGCGTTCTGTTTTATATGAACGTACAAACTTTTTAGACGGAAAAATTGAAAAGGCATATGAGTACTTTAATAAAATTTATTCAAAGAACTAAATGACCATTGTCAACAGTTGCAAAAACAATTAGTCCAGTAAAACTGCACGCACAATAGGAAAAATAATACGAGCCTACTTCTCACAATATCGAGAAGTAGGCCTATGATTAAACTTCTTCAATATCGTATATAACGACTTTTTCTTTATTTAACAATAAAATGATGTTTGTTTTTTGTTCTTCTGGAATACTAAATTTAATACTCGAACTTTCAGCAGTTGCTGTGATACCCTCATTTCTCAGTACATTGATTGCCTTGGTAATATTTGTGACATACATGTGAAATTGTTTTACGATGATAAAAACCACCTTTAATGTATTTCATTACTTCAGTAGTATGACATTCAATTGTATTATTTAACGCTTTTATGCCGTTGATTTATAAAGAAAAAAGGGAACCGCGTACGGACTCCCCTTTCACATTGCTTCATTAATTTTTGTACTCAATTACTTGAACGTTTTCAGCGCCGCGAATTTCTTTTACATTTGTGCGGTCGATGATAATTACCTTTTGCACGTTCGTTCCTTTAAAGTCAATGATTGCACCAGG
>JAZLBG010000060.1:0-50606 GCA_045613585.1 Candidatus Fimenecus sp.
TTGTTAACGAGAACACGCTTTTTAGCTGATTTGATGTTTGGCATATTCGTTACACCTCCTTCGTATTTTACAGATACATATGTTACCACGAAATAAAACAAAAATCAAGTTATTTTTTATAAAAATGACTATTATTTTTTCTTTGGTGCAATAATATTTAAGAAAAACAGAGGTGATAATATGAATTGTAGAACAGATATAGCTCTTGAACGACAAGAAATGCTTCCAGAAACTGACCAAAAAGGTATTAAAGTAAAGCGCTGGGAAGAAGAAAAAGCACAGATAACTGAAATTGAAATATTGAATGAATATGGTTCAAAAATTTTACAAAAACCTGTTGGACGGTACATTACTGTAGATTTACCTGAATTTTCCCACGAAAGTGAATTGCTTGATGGCAGGCTAACAGCGCTTACAGAATCTATTAAAATTTTAATACCAGAAAGTGCAGAAAAAATACTTGTGGCGGGATTAGGGAATGAAAACATAACCCCTGATGCTTTAGGTCCTTTATGTGCAAAAGGCATTTTCTCAACCCGACATATAAAAGGTGAGATAATTAAAGATTTAGGTCTAATGAATGTAAAATCTGTGTCGTCAATATCAACAGGAGTTTTGGGGCAAACAGGAATTGAAACAGCAGAATATATTAAAGGCATAGTAAATCTTATAAAGCCTGATATAGTAATAATTATTGATGCATTGGCATCGCGTAGGCTTTCAAGACTTGGCAAGACAGTGCAACTGACTGATACTGGTATTACTCCAGGGTCTGGCGTTGGTAATTTTAGAAAAACCATTGATAAAACAACATTAGGTGTTCCTGTAATCTCAATAGGAGTGCCAACTGTCGTTGATGGAAATACAATAGTTAGTGACTTAACAGGGGATAAAAATACAAATCAAGTTATAGACACAACCAATATGATGGTAACACCTCGTGAGATTGACACTATTATATCTCGTGCTGCACGACTTTTATCTTTAAGTATAAACTGTGCATTACAGCCTCAAATGAAACCAGAGATGTTTCTTGCGTTATCATAAAAATCGCATTCTCTGCATATGTTTTACAAGAATATTGTAGAGGATTGATATTTTGAATAAAAGGACAAACTTACATGATAAAATAATTGAATATATAATTAAATCAATTATCCCAACAACTCTTGTTGTCGCTTTGTTAATTGGAGGATTAGAGTCATCTCTTAATCGCATTTTGTCAGTTGCAACATATATGATTTATCCTGAAAAAATTTTTGAATTTTTTGAAAATCATAACAAAGACAATACTATTAATTCCGATAAAATAGTTAATGAAACTGCAAAGGCAGAATATACAGAATCTGTCATAACTTCTGCAAATATAAAATTAACAATACCTGCCGATGTTCAAAAACTAGTTAAACAAGCACAGAAAACTTATGCAAATTCTTCAAATGACGGAAAAATTCAAGAGTCAGATTACAGTAAACAAAATGCAACATCTGAATATAATGGGATTTATTTGCGCAATACAACGCTTAATCACCAAATAAATATTGAAGAATATCTTAATAAACAGGTGCATGCCTTCGTTAGCGAAAATAAACCATCAGTATTAATTTATCACACTCACACTACTGAAACCTACGAGTTGTTAGATAGAACATTTTATACCAATGAGCGTAGTATAAGAAGCAAAAATTCAGCTGAAAATATGGTGCGTGTAGGTGAGGAGATATGTAGAATTTTAGAAGAAAAAGGGTATAAAACAATTCACGATAAAACTATTTATGACGAAGCTTTGAGTGGTGCTTATGAACGCTCAAGAGAAAATATAAGTAAAATATTAAAAGAAAACCCATCAATTCAAATAGTTTTAGATGTGCATCGTGGGTCAATTTATCAAAAAGATGGCTCAAAGATTAAAACGATTACAGAAATCAACGGCAGAAAAACAGCACAGATATTATTGATTACTGGTTGTGAAGATGGCAATGTCACAGATTTCCCCAACTGGCAGAAAAACTTAACGTTTGCACTTAATTTGCAAGAAAAACTTAAAAATGATAATGAAACACTTGTGCAACCTTTAATGCTTTGTAGTCGTAAATATAATATGGATTTAATACCATGTGCATTATCAATAGAAATAGGCACTGACGCCAATACATTAAGTGAAGCGGTATATTCAGCTGGGCTTTTTGCAAATTCATTGTCAGATTTTTTAGAGGAGTATAAAATAAAATGACAGAGATAAAAAGAATATTAAAAAGTTATTTGATTTCAGTAATAATAACAGTTTTAACAACTATAATTTTTTGTGGTATTTTTATTGCAGAAACTAATACCGAAAAAATGTTGTTTGGGTAAAAACTGTTGCAATAAAACTATTAGAGGTGTATAATTAAAAATATAATATATGAAAGGTTGTATCCGTGTTTTTATGCGGGTTATAAATTTATGAATTTTACTGATATTGGAAATAACGGACTTGTTGAAGGTTATGCAGTTATAAAACAATGTGATGTCAAAACTGCAAAAAATGGTAACTCATATCTCGATTTAGTGCTTGCAGATAAAGATGGTGAAATCTTTGCAAAACTTTGGGATTATAATGAGTATTCTCATGGCAAATATGAAAATGATATGTTTGTTAAAGTGAGAGGCACAATCTCAAAATATAATGGTAACGACCAATTTAGAATTGAAAGAATTCGCGCTGTTGTTGAAAGTGATGGTGTGAATGTTGCCGATTATGTTAAATCAGCAGATTTTTCAGGTGAAGATATGTTTGATTATCTTACATCACTTGTAAACGATTTCAAGGATGAAGATTTGAAAAAAATTGTTACATATTTACTTGAAAATAATAAAGAGAAAATCTTGTATTTTCCTGCTGCATTCCGTCTTCACCATGCAATTCGTTGCGGTCTTTTAATGCATACAGCATCAATTGTTAAACTTTGTGAGTCAATTTGTAAAGTGTATCCATTTGTTAATCGTGAACTTCTCATTTCAGGTGCAATTCTTCACGATATTGCAAAAACTATTGAATTTGATGTTCGTGAAACAGGAATTGCATCAGGATATACTGTTGAGGGCAATCTTTTAGGTCATCTTGTAATGGGTGCTATGATGGTTAAAGATGCAGGTCAAAAGTTAGGTGTTGATAGTGAAAAATCAATGCTATTACAACATATGATTTTGTCACATCATGGTGAGCCTGAATTTGGCGCAGCTGTAAGACCGTTGTTTTTAGAAGCAGAACTTCTTTCACAACTTGACTTGATGGATGCTCGAGTTTATGAAATTATGGATGCAGTTAGCGGTATAGAAAAAGGTGAGTTCACAAACAGATTGTGGGCACTTGAAGATAGAAAATTTTATAAATACAATGATGCAACTTTAAAAGTTGACATTTTGTAATAAATAGGGATTTTAAAAAAGGGGATTAAAGTTATGAGAAATCATTTTGTAGGTAAACCTGTTGACCTTCTCAAGTGTGACGGTAGTCTTGTTGAGCCAGGTTGGTCAACACAACAAGTTTGGAAATACGACAAAAATGCTATTAAGTCAAATGTTTTCAGAATTAAAGAATGGGACTATTATCTTGTTTTAGCACAGGATTTTGGTGTTGCATTCACAGTTTCAGATTTAGGCTTTGCGGGACTTCATTCTGTGTCCTTCCTTGACTTTAAAACACCAAGTGAAACAACAAAGAGTGAAATGCCATTCTTCACAATGGGTAAAACAAATATGCCACCAACAAGTAGTGAAGGTAATGTTCATTTTGGCAATAAAAACCTTACTCTTGACTATATCAAAACCGATGGGCAGAGAAGAATTGTTTGTACATACAAGAATTTTAAAGACGGTAAAGATTTCAAATGTGACATTTGCCTTGACCAACCTGATATGGATTCAATGGTTATTACAATTCCTTGGCAGAAAAATAAGAGATGCTTCTATTACAACCAAAAAATCAATTGTATGAGAGCGTCAGGTTGGGTAACTGTCGGTGATGAAAAATACGAGTTTAACCCTGCAACTGACTTCGGTACACTTGACTGGGGTCGTGGTGTGTGGACTTATGATAACACTTGGTTCTGGGGTTCAGGTAACTGTGATTTAGATGGTCACGCATTCGGCTTCAATATTGGTTACGGATTTGGCGATAACTCAGCTGCAACTGAGAATATTCTTTTCTATGATGGCGTAGCACATAAGCTTGATGATATTTATTTCAATATGCCTGAGAATGGTAGCTATACAGACCCTTGGACATTCTCATCATCTGATGGCAGATTTGAAATGGACTTTGTTCCAATTATTGACCGTAGCGCATTTATTGACTTTAAAGCAATCATTTCTGACCAACATCAAGTGTTCGGCAGAATGAGTGGTAAAGCTATTCTTGATGACGGTACAGTGCTTGAAATCAAAGATATGCTTATGTTCGCAGAAAAAGTGCATAACAGATATTAATAAATTTGGTTTGCCTCCTTTGTCAAAGGGAGGGGGACCGCTTAAGCGGTGGAGGGATTCTTCCGCCGTTTTCTATTTCTTAAAAAATTCTTAATAATTTAACTTCTTTAATCTTAAAACTATTTTTATTACAATACCGTTGGAGGTTGAAAATATGTATAATATTCTTGTTTGTGATGATGAAAAAGATATTGTCAAAGCACTTGATATTTATCTTAAATCAGAGGGGTATAACACTATACTTGCCTACAACGGTAATGAGGCAATTGAAAAGGTGAAAACGGAAGATATTCATTTAGCACTTCTTGATATTATGATGCCTGTTTTAGATGGCATTACTGCTATGGTGAAAATTCGTGAAATTACTAATATTCCCGTTATTCTATTGACGGCAAAAAGTGAAGATACCGATAAGATTTTAGGTCTAAATGTTGGTGCAGATGACTATATTACAAAGCCATTTAATCCCGTTGAAGTGATGGCAAGAGTTAAGTCGCAACTTCGTCGATATATGATGCTTGGTGGTGGCAAAGTCAACGAGCAATCAATAGTAATCGGCACATTAGAACTTGATGATACAGCAAAAAAAGTAACTGTTGACGGTGAAAAGGTATCACTTACGCCCAAAGAATATGAAATACTGTATCTTTTAATGCAAAATGCAGGTAAAGTCTTTTCTCCAAAAGAAATTTATCTTAAAGTATGGAAGGACAATCCTTATGGTGCAGAAAGTACAGTTGCAGTACATATTAGACATCTCCGAGAGAAAATCGAAATTAACCCTGCCGAGCCACGCTACTTAAAAGTTGTGTGGGGACAAGGTTATAAGATGGAGAGGTGTTAAATAATGAAAAGTAATTTTGTTGTTAAATGTGTAGCGGTTGTATTGTTTGCAGTAATGTTAACAACAGCTATTTTATCAGGTGCTTGTTTGATTTTCGGATTTGGTTCAGGTGCGTTTACTGAAAGTGCAAACTGGGACGAAATGAAAAACTCTTTATATAGTGGTCTTACATGGCGACCAATGTCAGAGATTTATGACAGTATAGAGCATTATGAAAGATACGGAAGATACTATAGCAACGATGTTTTATATCACAATTTGTCAGAAAATTTAATGGTTGAAATTAAAGATGACAACGAAGAAGTTATCTATTCAAATGTTAACAAGTCTGATATGAGTACTGTATTCAATAAGCAAGATTATACTTTTTCAGTGCTTAAAGAAGAATATCGAAATTCTGGTAACGACCCATATTATGAAAATGATGTAGAGTTAGAGTCGACAACTGTGCATGCAGATGATGTTGATAAATACGAAGATAAAACATACACAATAACACTATGCGTTAAGAAAAATCTTGTTAAAAAAGATGCGTTTTATTACATTGGTGAACTTTTTGATTCTATTGCAGGTAAACAAACATTATTCTTTATTTATACAATTCTTTCATTAGTCGTAGCACTTGTTTTGCTAATATTCCTTATGTGCTCAGCAGGTCATAAAGCAGGAGTTGAAGGCATTTACTTGTCTAAATTTGAAAGTTTTCCAATAGATATTTTAATTGCTATCTGGGCAGGTCTTACTTCGCTTCTTGCTTGGGGAATAGTATCGTTTATAGATTTAGCATTTTACGAAATGGTAACATATAATTATGACCCTACTATGTGGTCTGCTATGCCATTCCTCGCTGTACTTTTAGTTATTGCAGTAGTGCTTGATGCAATACTTCTTGCAATTCTTTTAATGACCAGTGCAGTACGCTTAAAAACTGAAACTTATATTAAATCAAGTTTGATTTATATCGTACTGAATTTTGCGTTCAAAATACTCAAAAAAGTGTTTATATTTACATTCAAAGTACTTAGAAAAGGTAGCAGTAAAATTCTGAGATTTTACAAGAAAACACTTCATTTAATCTGGAGTTTTATTCGCTCTATTCCGCTTGTCTGGAAAACGGTTATCGCAGTAATTGTTGTAATGTTTATTGAATTCTTTTTACTTGCAATTGGTTGGGGTGAAATATGGCCTGCTGCTTGGATTTTTACTGGTGTTCTTTGCTTAGGTGTAATTGCCGTTGCAATACTTATAAAACGAATTGAAAAGGGTACAGAAGAAATCGCAAATGGTAATCTTTATAAAAAAATCAATACAAAATATATGTTCCTTGATATGAAAGACCACGCCGAAAATATTAATAATATTAATGATGGAATTGCAAAAGCGGTTGAAGAGAGAATGAAGTCAGAACGCTTCAAAACAGAGCTTATTACCAATGTTTCTCATGATATTAAAACGCCTTTGACATCAATAATTAACTATGTTGATTTGCTTGAAAAAGAAGAAATTGAAAACGAAACTGCAAAAGAGTATATTGATGTTTTGTCCCGCCAGTCTGCAAGACTTAAAAAGCTTATTGACGATTTACTTGAGGCATCAAAAGCATCAACAGGCAATGTAAATGTAAATCTTACTCAACTTGAATTGGGTATTTTACTTTCACAAGCGCTTGGCGAATACGATGAAAAGTTCTCAAATAACAATTTACAAGTAGTTCTCAATAAAACTGATGATTTGTTGCTTGTAATGGCAGATAATCGTCATATATGGCGTGTGTTTGACAATATTCTTAATAATATTTCAAAATATGCACAACCAAATACAAGAGTTTATATAGATGCTAAACGAAATGGCAAAAATGCAGAAATCAGTTTTAGAAACATTTCAAAAGATGCCCTTAATATTTCTGGCGATGAGCTTATGGAACGTTTTGTTCGTGGTGATAGCTCTCGAAATACAGAGGGTAGTGGATTAGGACTCTCAATAGCTAAAAGCCTTACAGAAGTTCAAAAAGGTAAACTTAATATTGAAATTGATGGTGACCTATTCAAAGTCTGCCTCGTTTTCCCAATAAGTGAATAAATTTTAAGCACCTAACAAAAGTTAGGTGCTTTTTTTATGCCATTTTTTATTGCTGGTCTGCCCAGTTATAATTTCTTAATTCTCCTGATTCTAACAATGTAGGGTAATCCCATTGTCTTAATGTTTCGTAAACACCGATTGCTACGGCATTTGAAAGATTAAGGCTTCTTGCTTCGTCAATCATAGGGATTCTCACGCATTTATCAGCATTTGCAAAAAGTAAATCTTCAGGAAGTCCTGCTGTTTCTTTGCCAAAAACAAGATATGTATTGTCAGGGTATTTTACATCAGAATGTCTTTTTTGTGCTTTTGTTGAAAAATAGAAAAAGTTTCCACCTTGATTTTTCTCGAAAAACTCTTCCATTGTGTCGTAATAAGTAATATCAAGAAGATACCAATAATCAAGACCTGCTCGTTTTAATTTTTTGTCGTCAGGAGTAAATCCCATTTTGCCAACAAGATGCAATCTTGCACCTGTCGCAGCACAAGTTCTTGCTACATTACCTGTGTTTTGTGGAATTTCTGGCTCAACCATAACAATATTAAGTGTCATATAAATCACCTTAAAATAAAATTTCTAAAATTATAATAACATTTTTAGAAACAATTTCAAGGTCATTTTTATAATTTTTTTATCTTTCTTTCAAAAAATATTGTTGCTCACAAAAATATTTTTATGAGCAAATTAAAATAAAGGAGGAAGAAAAATGGATAACAAAAATGTAGCAAAGGCGATTGGTGCAGGTATGCTTGCTGGTACAGCAGCTATGGCGGTGACAAATTCAATGTCAAATACTAAAACAAAAAAGAAGATGAAGAAAACTGCAAAAAAAGCTATGGATACAGTAACTAATGTAGTTGATAATGTTAATAAAATGATGAAATAAGTGAGCTATTATGAAATATTTCATTAAAATAATATGCCTTGTTTTGTGTTTGTCAACGTTTAATTCATGTACGCAAAAAAGTGTTACTGAAATTGAAACTACAATAGATAATACAACCGAAAAAACAAGTGAAAGTCAAACAAAACTACCCGAAACAACAGTAACTCCCGAGCCAATGGCAGAAAAAAAGTTTTCTACTGAAAAAATTGCTCATAGTTATGGCGTAGCAAAAAATGGTGTGGCAAATGAGATTTCAACAAACACACAAAAGTATTTTGAAATCAATAATTTCAATTCATTTTGTCTTGATACAAAATCGAAAGAAAAAGCACTGTACCTTACTTTTGACTGTGGTTATGAAAATGGTTATACTGGAAAAATTCTTGATACACTTAAAAATAAAAATGTAAATGCAGCATTTTTCTGTACTTTGCCACAGGTCAAAGAAAATCCAGAATTAATAAAAAGGATGATTGATGAAGGTCATATTGTGGGTAATCATTCAGTAACACATCCATCATTTGCAGAAATCAGTACAGAACAAATGGTACAAGAAGTTAAAGGCATGGAAGATTATTTGCAAAATGAATTTAATTATAGTGAGCCTTATTTCAGATTCCCAAAAGGTGAGTATAACGAAGTTGCACTAAATCAACTTAATGAGTTGGGTTACACTTGTGTTTTCTGGTCATTAGCTTATGCAGACTGGGATTTGAACAATCAAAAGGGTGAAGATTTCGCTTATGAGAAAGTAGTTTCAAGACTTCATCCGGGTGCAGTAATACTTTTGCATTCTGTTTCACCTGATAATGCAAACGCTTTAGGCAATATAATTGACGAGGCGAGAAAACAAGGATATGAATTTAAGTCGTTAAGAGATTATCAACAAAATTAGCAAAATTTTTCAATAATAAAATCTGATAAATGATTAAAACTACTACTGCAAACGCAATTGATATAAAAAATAATTTGATAAGGGGTGTATTATAATGGCAAGTAAAAAGAACGTAGTTCCAGAAGCTCGTGAAGCTCTCAACCGTTTCAAGATGGAAGCTGCTTCTGAAGTAGGCGTAAATCTTAAGCAGGGCTACAACGGTGACCTTACTTCAAAGCAGGCAGGTTCAGTTGGCGGTCAGATGGTTAAAAAGATGATTAAGTCATACGAAGAAAATATGAAATAACCTATCTTAAAAATTAAAAGAGCCCGGTGGGAATACCTGCCGGGTTCTGTTTTTAAGAATTAAAATAAATTAAAAAATATTAAAAAAACTCTTGGAAAATCCAACATAATGTTATATAATATATTAAATATTTTCATTATAAGGGGAGGTAGGCGTTTTGGCTTCAAAATATTCAGTTTCTTTAGAGAAAATTATAAACGAATTTGGTCTTGAAACCATATATTTGCCTTGTGATGCATCCGAACTTTCAATTACTTCTCAAGAGGTTAACAGACCAGGACTTTTACTTGCGGGTAATGATAAATACTTTGACCCTGCAAGAGTGCAGTATCTTGGCTTTTCAGAGTATGAATTTGTAAAATCATTTACAAAAGAAGAACAGCTCGAATGTATGGATAGACTTTTCAGCAAACAACCACCACTTGTAATGATTACAAGAAGTATGGAACCACTTGAGGGAATGGTTGATGCTGCTAAAAAATATAAAGTTCCAATTTTAAGAACGGCTGATGCAACATCTGCAAGTATGTCAACTCTTATCTATTTCCTTGGTACAGCACTTGCACCTCGAATTACTCGCCATGGTGTACTTGTTGAGGTTTATGGTGAAGGCGTTCTTATAGTTGGTGATAGTGGTGTTGGTAAGAGCGAAACTGCTATTGAACTTATTAAGCGCGGTCATCGTCTTATTGCTGATGATGCAGTTGAAATCAGAAAAGCATCTGCAAAAACACTTGTAGGCTCCGCACCTGATAATATTCGTCATTTTATTGAACTTCGAGGAATAGGAATTATTAATGCTCGTCGTATTTTTGGTATGGGTGCTGTTAAACTTACAGAAAAAATCAATATGGTTATTCAACTTGAACCTTGGGACAGTACAAAAGTATATGACCGTATGGGTCTTGATAATGAATACATAACTATTATGGACGTTAAAATTCCATTAACAGTTGTACCTGTAAAACCAGGTCGAAACCTTGCAGTCATCATTGAGTGTGCTGCAATGAATAATAGACAAAAGAAAATGGGCTATAATGCAGCTCGTGAACTTTTACATCATCTTGGTATGGATGAAGGTTATGAGCCAAAAGCAAAAGAAATTGATATTTGGCAAAATTATTAATTGAGAGAGGGTATTTGAGTGTATAACGAAATCGCGTTATTTGCTGAAAAATGTGGTGCAACGGTTATTAAAGATGCACCAATGAAAAAATATACAAGTTTCAGATGTGGCGGTAATGCAAGTGTACTCGTTATACCTGATTCTGTTGATGCTCTTAAAAAAATAATTGATTTTTGTAATAAGCAGAATGTGAAACCATTAATTATTGGTAATGGCTCAAATCTTTTAGTTACTGATAATGGTATAAATGGTGTAGTAATAAAAATTGGTTCTGAAATTTCAAAAATTGAGTTGCTTGATGAAACAACAATTCGTTGTGAAGCTGGTGCCTCACTTAAATCTCTTTGTATGTTTGCTCTTGAAAATTCACTTTCAGGTCTTGAATTTGCTTATGGTATTCCTGGCACTCTTGGTGGTGCAGTTTATATGAACGCTGGCGCTTATGGCGGAGAAATGAAAGATGTTCTCATTTATGCAACTCATATTGATTTAGATGGCAATATTGGTGAATTGTCACAGGCTGAATTAGATTTAAGATATCGCGGTAGTGCTTATGCAGATAATAACTTTACAATAGTTTCAGCAGTTATGAAACTAAAAAAAATAGATAAAGTAGTTATTAAAGAGGCTATGGATGACAACCTGCAAAAAAGAAAAGATAAACAACCACTTGAATATGGTAGTGCAGGTAGCACTTTCAAACGTCCAACAGGATATTTTGCAGGGGCTCTTATTGAACAAAGCGGACTAAAAGGTTATACTGTAGGCGGTGCTCAAGTCAGTGAAAAACATGCAGGTTTTGTTATTAATAAAAATAACGCAACAGCAACTGATGTTATAAATCTTATTAGAGATGTTCAGAAGATTGTCTATGATAAGTTTGGCGTAATGCTTGAAACAGAAGTTAAAATTATAGGAGAGTAGGGGGAGTAAAAATGCAACTTGTTATTGTAACAGGTATGTCTGGCGCAGGTAAATCAAGAGTTATTGATAATCTTGAAGATATTGGATTTTTCTGCGTTGATAATATGACACCAAAACTTATTCCTACATTTGTTCAACTCCTTAAAGATTCTTCTGAAGTGCGTGAAAAAATTGCAATAGTTGCCGATATTCGTCTTGGTGGCGCGTTTGCAGACTTATTTAATGCGATTGAAGAATTGAAAAATATTGATTGTAATTTGAAAATTTTGTTTATAGATGCAGATAATGATGTGATTTTAAGACGTTATCAAGAAACTCGCAGAAAGCATCCGTTACTTAATTATAATGATTCACATAATTTACAAGATATTATTGTAAAAGAGCGCGAAATTCTTAAAAAAGCAAGAGATATTGCAGATTATGTAATTGATACTTCACTTATATCACCGGCGCAGTTAAAAGAGCGTGTTGCAAAACTTTTTGTTGAAGATATTTCTGCAACACTTAAGGTTAATGTTGTATCGTTTGGATTTAAGTATGGTGCACCAAAAGACTCTGACTTAGTGTTTGATGTGCGTTGTTTACCAAATCCGTTTTATGTACCTGAACTTAAACACCATACCGGTTTAGAAAAACCTGTGCGTGATTATGTTATGAGTTTTGAAGAATCTCAAGGATTAGAACCAAAATTGCTTGAACTTATTAACTATCTTGTTCCTCTTTACAGAACAGAAGGTAAGAGCCAGGTAACAATTTCTGTAGGTTGTACAGGTGGTAAACATCGCTCTGTAGTATTTGCGGAAACAATATATAATTCAATTAAAGAAAAAGGATTCAGTGTTTCAGTTTATCATAGAGATATTACAAGATAAAGGATTTTTAATATGTCATTTTCAGCAAATGTAAAAAATGAAATATTATGTGCAGAGGTTGAGAACGATTGTTGTCGTCATGCTTTTGCATATGGAATGATGCTTTTTTCAAGAGCGTTTTCGTCTTATGATATGTCTATACTTACTGAAAATAGTGGAGTTGCCGAGAAATATTTTGACCTTATGAAAACGGTTTGTAAGGTTAATCCTAAATTTGTTAAAACTGAAGCAGGTAAAATTAAGGTTGACATTACAAACGAAGATGAAAGATATAAGGTACTTGATAGCTTTGGTTATGATAAAAAAAGTACAGCGTCAAGATTGAATTGGGCAAACTTTTCTGACGAGTGTTGTAAAACCGCTTTTTTGAAGGGCGTGTTTCTTACTTGTGGTACAGTTAATGACCCTAATAAGAGCTATCATTTAGAATTTGTAGTTCCATATCTCAACTTAAGTAAAGATTTAAAGCTTTTTATAAATGATTATGACCAGTTGTCAGTAAAGCCACGTAGCATTGTTAGAAATTCTAACCACGTTATTTATTTTAAAGATAGTGAAGCTATTGAAGATATACTAACTGTTATGGGTGCTGTGAATTCGTCGTTAGAAATTATGGGCGTAAAAATGTATAAAGATATGCGCAATAATGTTAATCGCAAGTTGAATTTTGAAAATGCAAATCTTGATAAAACACTTGATGCATCTACAAAACAGATTGACGCTATTTTACATATTAAAAATACCGTAGGTCTTTCATATTTGTCAGAAGATTTGCGCGAAATAGCAGAGTTGAGATATGAAAATCCTGATATGTCATTACGTGAATTAGGTGATTTGTTAAGAACTCCTTTGTCGCGTTCAGGTGTGAATCACAGACTTTCAAAAATATGCAGTATTGCTAAACAGATTAAATAAAAATTAGGATGATAGGGTGAAAAATATGAGAAAAGCAGAAGATTTTTTAATTTCATTTGAAACATCAGAATATGCAGATAAAGATGGAAAAAAATCATGGAGATTTATCTATGATTGGCTTGATTCTTTTATTTATGCAATTATTCTTATTTTAATTATATTTGCATTTTTCTTTAGAATTGTAGGCGTAAATGGTGATTCAATGAATCCTACTCTTAAAAATGGTGATTGGCTTACTGTAAGTGCTATTACAAGTGAAGTGAAGACTGGTGATATTGTTGTAGTTACTCAACCAAATTCACTTAACGAGCCTCTTATTAAACGAGTTATTGCTAAAGGCGGAGATACAATAAACATTGACTTTATTGAGGGTGTTATCACTGTTAATGGCATTACATTATATGAACCATATATTGCAGAAAAAACTGAAGTTATGGGTGATTATGTTTATCCTTTAGAAGTACCAGAAGGCTATGTATTTGTAATGGGTGACAATAGAAATGATTCACTTGATAGTCGTTTCAGAGCTATTGGTCTTATTGATGAACGATATATTTTAGGGGTTGCAAATGCAAGAATTTTCCCATTTGGTGATTGGAATATAAATGATGAAAAATAAAAATGTGAAACTTGAAACAACATATGAAATAGCATCTATATTACTGACTGCTGTGTTAGCGGTCGGTATTATATTTACATTCTTTTTTAAGATGTCAACTGTTTCAGGGCAGTCAATGGAGAATACGTTGCGTAATGGTGATAACCTTCTAATTACATCAATTACGCCAGAAATTAAAGCTGGTGATATCGTTGTGATTTCACAACCTAATGGTTATGAGAAAGTGCTTATAAAAAGAGTTATTGCCGTTGGTGGGCAAACTATATCGTTTGACAGTAAAACGGGAAAAACAATAATAGATGGTAAAATTATCGATGAACCATATATTAAAGAAAAAGCAAAATATACTTATTCAATGAGTAAAACATATACCGTACCAAAAGGTAAAATATTTGTAATGGGTGATAATCGTAATAATTCTGCAGATAGTCGTGATGCTGCAGTAGGTATGATTGATGAAGATTATGTTATGGGTAAAGTAATATATAGATTAGGTGATACCAGTTTGTTTAATTCGTAGTTAAAGGAGTCTAAAAATGGCTGATAATCAAAAACAGATAGTTCAATGGTTTCCTGGTCATATGGCAAAAACCCGTCGTCTTATTAAAGAGAGTTTATCTCTTGTTGATGGTGTAACGGAAATTATTGATGCAAGAATACCATATAGCAGTTCTAACCCTGAATTAGAAGAATTAATTAACAATAAACCAAGAATTGTTTTACTTAATAAATGCGATTTGGCAGATAAAGAAACAACTAATCAGTGGGTTGAACATTATAAGAAAAAGGGTGTTCGTGCAATACCAGTTGATTGTAGAACCGGTAAAGGTCTTAATAACTATATTGTTGCAGTTCGCGAAGTTTTGAAAGATATTATAAAAAAGAACGAAGATAGAGGAATGCCTGGTAAAGCGTTACGAATAATGGTTGTGGGTATTCCTAACACTGGAAAATCATCATTTATCAATAGAATGGCTGGTGCTGCAAAAGCTAAAGTAGCAGATAAGGCTGGTGTTACAAGGCATAATCAATGGTTCAATATCGGTAACGGAATAGAACTTCTTGACACACCAGGTGTTTTATGGCCTAAGTTTGATGACCCACAGGTGGGGGATAGACTTGCTTTTATTGGCTCTGTCAAAGATGAAATATTAGATGCAGAAACTCTTGCAATAAGACTTTTAGAAGTAATGAAAAATGATTATCCTGAAAGACTTGCAGAAAGATATAAAATTGCAGATTTTACAAATAAAGAGGCTTGGGAAGTTCTCGAAATGATTGGTAAAAAACGTGGTATGATGATTAAGGGTGGCGAAATTGACTACGAAAGGGCATCAGTTATGTTGCTTGACGAATATCGTGGTGGAAAACTTGGCACTATTTCTCTTGAAAAACCGGAGTAAGATATGGATTATTTGTTTGAAGAAAACGCTATAAATGCAGGTTATAAAGTGGTTTGTGGTATTGATGAAGCAGGCCGTGGACCATTAGCAGGACCTGTGCATGCTGCTGCAGTAATTTTGCCAATAGGTCTTGAAATTGAAGGCCTTAATGATTCTAAAAAGTTGAGCGAGAAAAAACGTGAACAACTTTTTGATGTAATCTGTGAAAAAGCAATTGATTATTCAATAGGCGTTGCAACTGAAAAAGAAATTGATGAAATCAATATTCTTAATGCTACGTTTCTTGCTATGCATAGAGCAGTTGAAGGTTTGAAAATAAGACCCGATTATGCATTGATTGATGGTAATCAATACCCTAGAATTCCTTTTGTTACTGAAGAAACTGTTGTTAAAGGTGATGCTAAAAGTATGTCAATTGCTGCTGCATCAATACTTGCAAAAGTAAGTCGTGACCGTTTTATGTTAGATAAAACAAATGAATTTCCACAATATGAATTTGAAAAGCATAAAGGTTATGGCACAAAACTTCATTATGAGAAAATTCGTGAATTTGGTCCGTCACCAATACATAGAATGTCATTTCTTAAAAAGTTTTATGGTGAAAAGTGATGAATTCAAATCTGTTAGGCGATTATGGTGAAATAATTGCATCAAGGTATCTCCGAAAACACGGTTACTTTATTGTTTCGGCTAATTATTCTTGTCGATTAGGTGAAATAGATTTAATTGCTGAAGATAAAAAGTATATTTGCTTTGTAGAAGTAAAAACACGAAGCGAAAATATGAAGTATGCACCTGCTGATGCAGTTGATATAATGAAACGTAACAAAATTATTGCATCTTCCCAGCTGTTTTTGAAAGATTATGAGTTAAAAAGACAACCTCGTTATGATATTATTGAAGTGTATTTTGAAAATGATGAACCAGTCAGGCTCAATCATATTGAAAATGCTTTTGATTCAAATGCAAAGTAATTATTGAAAAACAAATTTTTATATGATAAAATACCACACGAAAAGGATGTGTTACTATGTTTTATACAAGTACAAGAGATAAGTCTGTAAAAGTTACAGCAGCTGAAGCTATTGCTAAAGGAATTTCATCTGAAGGTGGCTTGTTTGTACCAACAGAAATTCCACAGATTTCTCTTGAATTTATCGAAAAACTCGTACCAATGAGTTATATTGAAAGAGCAAAAGAAGTTTTAAGACTCTATCTTACTGACTTTACAGAAGATGAACTTTCAATGTGTGTTGAAGGTGCATATAAGGCTGGTAAATTCAGCTCTGATAAGGTTGCACCACTTTATAAACTTTCTGACACAGCAAATGTTCTTGAACTCTGGAGAGGCCCTACATGTGCATTCAAGGATATGGCTCTTCAGTTGTTGCCATATCTTCTTACAGTTTCTGCAAATAAAACTGTTAAAGATACTGAAATTGTTATTCTTGTTGCAACATCAGGTGATACAGGCAAGGCAGCTCTTGAAGGCTTTGCTGATGTTCCAAATACAAAAATTCTCGTATTTTATCCTGTTGATGGCGTAAGCCCAATGCAAAAACTTCAAATGACTACTCAGGAAGGCTCAAATGTTAGTGTTTGTGCTATTGAGGGTAACTTTGATGATGCACAGTCAGGCGTTAAGAAAATCTTTACAGATAAAGACATTGAAAAGAAGTTTAAAGAAAATGGACTTGCATTCTCATCAGCAAACTCAATTAACTGGGGTCGTCTTGTACCACAGATTGTTTACTATGTATCAGCATATTGCGATATGTTAGAGAATGGCGAACTTGAAAATGGCGAAGAAATGAATGTTGTTGTTCCAACAGGTAACTTTGGTAACATTCTTGCTGCTTATTATGCAAAGAGAATGGGTGTGCCAGTAAAAACTCTCATTTGCGCATCAAATGCTAATAATGTTCTTACAGATTTCTTGACAAGTGGCACATATGATAAAAACAGAGATTTCTATTGTACAACATCTCCATCTATGGACATTCTTATTTCAAGTAACCTTGAAAGACTTCTTTTCCACCTTTGTGGTGAAAATGATGTTCAGGTAGCGGATTGGATGAAATCTCTTACTGTTGATGGTAAATATACAGTTGATGCAGAAGTTGCAGATAAGGTTAAAGCACTTTTTGCTGCTGGTTGTTGTGATGATGCAGAAACTAAAGAAACAATTGGTAAAGTGTTTGCTGATAAAGAATATCTTTGTGATACTCATACTGCAGTTGCAGTTAAGGTTTATGATGATTATGTAGCAAAAACTGGTGATAAAACTCCAACAGTTATTGCTTCGACAGCTAATCCATATAAATTCTCTGCAAGTGTTCTTGCTGCTATCACAGACGAAATTAAAGCAGATAATGAATTTGATATGGTTGACGAATTGTTATCTAAATCAAATGAGCCTGTACCTCCACAACTTGCTACTCTTAAAGGTAAAACACCACGTTTTACAGGTGTTGCGAAAAAAGAAGATATGAAACAAGTTGTATTTGATATGTTAGGTATCTAACGATTAAAATAATTAGCGGAAACCTAACTTTAAACTAAGGTTTCCGCTTTTCTTTATTTAGTAGTTGTTTTCATTTTGAAAGTTGCGCATCTTGTATCGTCACAAGTACACGCATTATGAGTACCAACTCTGATACCTTCTGCAGTACAATTCATGTTACCGTCATTGTAAGTGCAATGACAAGCATCGCAAGTAATGTTCTTATTTTTATCCATTTTTTATTCCTCCTTTCGTTTTTATTTTTTGAAAGTAAGAGTAATTTATTCATAGGAGATTTTGTTTATGTCTGTTTACGCTATTGGCGATACTCATTTGTCATTTTCTGTTGACAAGCCCATGGATATTTTCAAGGGCTGGGATGACTATGCCCAAAGACTTGAAAAAAACTGGCAACATTTAATTTCAAATGAAGATACAGTTATAATCAATGGTGATATTTCTTGGGCGATGGGATTAGACCAAGCTGAAAAAGACCTTGAATTTCTTAATAATCTTAATGGTACAAAAATAATTTCAAAAGGTAATCATGATTATTGGTGGAATACAATAACAAAAATGGAGAAATTTTGCGAGGAAAAAGGGTTTGATACCATTAAGTTTTTGCATAATAACGCTTATAAAGTAGGGAATGTTGCAATTGCAGGTACTCGCGGTTGGTTTTTTGATGCTGAAAAAGATAATGTCGATAAGGTAATGGCTCGCGAATGTGCAAGACTCCAACGTTCAATTGATGAGGCAAGAAAACTAGGCGGAGAAGTTATTGTGTTTTTGCATTATCCACCAGTTAGCACGGCAAAAGTGTGCGAGCCAATTATGAATGTTCTAAAAGAGAATAATATTGAAAGATGCTATTATGGTCATCTTCATGGTGGAGCAATAAATAGTGCAATTAACGAAGTTTTTGATGGTGTTAAATTTCAACTTGTTTCCGCTGATTATTTGAATTTCT
Organism: Candidatus Fimenecus sp.; assembly: GCA_045613585.1. GTDB lineage: Bacteria > Bacillota > Clostridia > Oscillospirales > Acutalibacteraceae > Fimenecus. Next base: position 18,794 of record JAZLBG010000060.1, read on the forward strand.
GCCCATTGTTTATAAATAAATGATAAAAATCGTCAAAAACATTATTATTTTACTTGATTTTTCAAGAAAAACTTTTGGAAAATGTTGTATTTATTTTTTATATGTGATATAATATCGTGAATATTGCGGTATGAAAAATACAGTAAACAATAATATTCGGGAGGAATATTTTAATGTTAAAGTCAACAAACAATGTAGAAAAGAATGTCTACGAACTTGAAATCACTATTGATGGTGAAAAATTTGAGGCTGCTATTCAAAAGGCATACCTTAAAGTAAGAAAAGATATTACTATCAACGGTTTCAGAAAAGGTAAAGCTCCAAGAGCTTTCATTGAAAAGATTTACGGTGAAGGCGTTTTCTATGAAGATGCACTTGAACTCGTTTATCCTGAAGATGTTAGCGAAGCAATCAACGAATCAAAACTTGAAGTTGTAGGCTGACCTTATGAACTTGAAGTTCCTGAAATCGGTAAAGATGGCGTAGTGTTAAAACTTAAAGTTGCAGTTAAACCAGAAGTTGAACTTGGCAAATACAAAGGTCTTAAAGCAACAAGACCTTCATGCAAAGTTTCTGCTGACGAAGTAAAAGCTGAACTTGCAAAAATGCAAGAACAAAACTCAAGAATGGTTAGCGTTGATAACAGAGCAGTTAAGAAGAATGATACAGCAGTTATTGACTTCGAAGGCTTTGTTGATGGCGTTGCTTTTGATGGTGGTAAAGCAGAAATGTATGATCTTGTTATTGGCAGTGGTTCATTCATTCCTGGCTTTGAAGACCAAATTATCGGCCATAAAGTTGGCGAAGAATTTGACGTAAATGTTACATTCCCAGCAGAATATCAAGAAAACCTTGCATCAAAAGATGCTGTGTTCAAGATTAAACTTCATGAAATTAAAGTTAAAGAACTTCCAGCACTTGACGACGAATTCGTTAAGGACGTAAGTGAATTTGATACACTTGACGAACTTAAGAAGAGCGTTAAGAAACAGCTTGAAGATGCTAAAAAAGCAGATGCTGATAGCAAGATTGCAAACGACCTTCTTGAAGAAGTTGTTAAGGGTATGAAAGTTGATGTTCCAGCTGTTATGGTTGAAGCAGAAATCGACAATATTGTTGATAATTTCAATTACAGACTTCAGTCTCAGGGTCTTGACCTTAACACATACCTTTCATATACAGGTATGGAAATGGCTGCATTCAGAGATGGCTATAAAGAAAATGCTGAATCACAGGTTAAACTTAGTCTTGCTCTTGAAGCAATCATTAAGGCTGAAGGCATTGAAGCAACAGAAGATGAAATTAACGCAGAATATGATAACCTTGCAAAGATGTATGCAATGGATGTTGATGCTGTTAAGAAAGCAATTCCTGAAGAATCACTTGCAAGTGACATTAAGTCAAGAAAAGCTATTGATTTTGTAAAAGATAACGCTACAATTACTGACGAAAAAGCTACAAAGAAGACAGCTGAAAAGAAAGATGCAGCAGAAAAAGCACCTGCAAAGAAACCAACAGCAAAGAAAAAGGCTGATGATGCAGAAAAAGCAGAAAAGAAACCAGCTGCAAAAAAGACAACAAAGAAAAAGGCTGACGCTGAATAATCAGTCATAAAATTTATATGTATAAGTATTGAAGAATTGTCCAATAATTTAGGGGACAATTCTTTAATGCTTTTCAAAGATATCGAATGGAGGTAATATTATGGCACTTGTACCATATGTTGTTGAGCAAACAAACAGAGGAGAAAGACAATACGATATTTTTTCTAGACTTTTGAATGACAGAATTATCGTTTTGTCAGATGAGGTTAACGATGCAACTGCATCTTTAGTTGTTGCACAGTTGCTTTATCTTGAGGGACAGGATAGCGAAAAAGATATAAGCCTTTATATTAATAGCCCCGGTGGCTCAGTATCTGCAGGACTTGCAATTTATGATACTATGCAATACATTAAATGTGATGTATCTACAATTTGCATGGGTATGGCTGCAAGCATGGGCGCATTCCTTTTATCATCAGGTACGAAGGGCAAAAGATTTGCTCTTCCAAACAGTGAAATTATGATTCATCAGCCATTAGGCGGTGCTCAGGGTCAGGCAAGTGATATTAAGATTGCTGCTGAGCATATTCTTAGAACTCGTGAAAAACTCAATAAAATTCTTGCTGAAAATACAGGTAAACCGGTTGAACAAATTGCTCTTGACACTGAGCGCGATAACTGGCTTTCTGCACAAGAAGCAATGGATTATGGTATTGTAGATAAGGTTTTCTATAAGAGATAAGGAGCTAATTTATGGCTAGAGAAAACGAAAAAGAAAGAAATGTAAGATGTTCTTTCTGTGGTAAAACTCAAGAACAGGTTGAAAAACTTATTGCAGGTCCAGGTGTTTATATCTGTGATGAGTGTATTGAACTTTGTATGGGTATTATCGGTGAAAATGATGTAAATCCTAACAGAAATACTGGAAAAAGAGTTAAACTTGAAGAAAAAGTTCTTCCAAAACCTCATGAAATTAAAGCAGCCCTTGATGAATATGTTGTTGGTCAGAATGCTGCAAAAAAAGTATTGAGTGTTTCTGTTTATAATCATTATAAAAGAATTTATCATAATACTGATAATGGTGTTGAAATCCAGAAAAGTAATGTAGTACTTTTAGGACCAACTGGTGTTGGTAAAACAGTGCTTGCACAGACTCTTGCAAAGATAATTGATGTTCCTTTTGCAATTGCTGATGCTACAACACTTACTGAAGCAGGTTATGTTGGTGAAGATGTTGAAAACATTCTTTTAAGACTTATTCAGGCTGCAGATTATGATATTGAAAAAGCAGAGCGTGGCATTATTTATGTTGACGAAATTGATAAGATTGCTCGTAAGAGTGAAAACCCATCAATTACCCGTGATGTAAGTGGTGAGGGTGTTCAACAAGCACTTCTTAAAATTCTTGAAGGTACAGTTGCAAATGTACCTCCACAAGGTGGCCGTAAGCATCCACAACAGGAGTTTATCCAGATTGATACATCTAATATTCTCTTTATTTGTGGCGGTGCTTTTGACGGAATTGAAAAGATTGTTGAAAAGCGCGCTGGTAACTCATCTCTCGGTTTTGGTGCTGAAATTAAAAATAAAGCAGAATTTGAGCTTGAAGACATTTATTCAAAAGTGATTGCGCAAGATTTAGTTAAGTTTGGCCTTATTCCTGAACTTGTTGGTCGTGTGCCTGTAATTACTGCTTTACAACAACTTTCAAAAGAGGATTTAATTAAAATTCTTTCAGAACCTAAGAATGCTCTTCTTAAGCAGTTTAAGGCTCTCTTTGATATGGATAGCGTTGAACTTGAGTTTACTGATGACGCACTTGAAGCAATTGCAGAAAAGACCCTTGAAAAGAAAACAGGTGCTCGTGGACTTCGTGGTATTATGGAAAATGTGCTTATGCCTATAATGTATGACACACCATCTGAACACACAATTGCAAAGGTTATTATTACTCGTGAATGTGTTGTTGAGGGTGCACAGCCTGAAATTGTTCGTGACGAGAACCGAAAACCTAATGTATTAACTTCTAAAAATTTAGTGAAAAAAGGCAACAAAAAAGCAATATAACAATTTAAGCCACAGTTTTTGACTGTGGCTTATCTGCATTAAGGAGAAATATGAAAACAAAGGCAAAATCAACATTTTTATTATTTTTAACAGCAATAATATGGGGCTTCGCATTTGTGGCACAAAGAGTTGGTGCTGAATTTGTGGGTGCCTTCACATTTAATGGAATAAGATTTTTATTAGGCTCACTATCTTTAATTCCAGTAATTTTATTATTTGAACGCGAAAAGTTTGATAAATCAAAGTTCTTGAAAACTCTTGTGCCAGGTCTTTTAGCAGGTGTTGTGTTATTTATTGCATCAACGCTTCAACAGTTAGGTGTTGAATGGACAGGCAGCGCAGGCAAAGCAGGCTTTTTAACAGGATTATACATAGTTCTTGTTCCCGTAATAAGATTTTTTATGGGTAAAAAAACAAGTGTGTTCACTTGTTTTGGTGCAATATTTGCACTTGTAGGGCTATTCTTCCTTTGTATGACAGGTGATGAGTTAAGCTTTGGCAAAGGTGATATTATTCTTATAATAGGTGCATTTTTCTGGGCTGCTCATATTCTTGTTGTTGATAAATTTGTTAATGATATAAGTCCGTTAAAATTTAGTATGATGCAGTTTCTTGTATGTGGACTTTTGAGTGTAATATGTGCTGTGTGTACTGAAACAATTGAATTTTCTGCAATTAAAAGTGCAGGTATTCCAATTCTTTATGGGGGTCTTATGTCCGTAGGTGTTGCATATACTTGTCAGATTTTAGGGCAAAGAGATGCTGACCCTACATTTGCATCAATTGTGTTTTCAACAGAATCTGTTTTTAGTGCAATTGGTGGTGCAATAATTCTAAATGAAATTATGAGCGGTAGAGGATATGCTGGTTGCATATTCATGTTTATTGGAATAATTTTGTCACAATTAAATTTAGATTGGATTCGTAATAAAATTAAGTGATTTTACATATAAAAATGACACTTTAATTACAGTTTCAGCTATTATATTGACAAATACATGGTATTAAAGTAGTATTGATGTGTTATTATGATAGATAGTCCTTTCTGGAGGAATATATGAATATATTATATAAATTTCAGAAATCTGTCGTTTTTATACTTAAAGCAACATTGTATGTTTGCTTAACCGCGACATTTTTCCTAATTTTTGGAACTGAATATGAATGGCTTCTTCACTTGTCAAGAACTACAGGTGTTACTTTTGTTACTTTTTGTGTCCTTGAATTAGCGTTGGTGTCTATTTATGGTGGATATGCAATAGGTAGGTTAAAAAGCAAACCTATTGTTATGTCTATTTCAATTGCGACTATTGTTACTGATTTAGTAACACATTTACAGCTTTGTATCATGAACGTTAATGAAAATAATAATGAATACTTTGTGTATGAATCACCACATTTGTTAATTCTTGTTATCTTGATACAACTCATATTGATTTTGTTTTTTGCATATTTTGGTAATTATGTTTATTTTACAATTAACCCACCAGAAAAATGTTGTGTTATAACAAGTTCAGAAGAATCACTTAATAACATTATGCCAAAAATCAACCGTTATAAAAAGCAGTATAATGTTGTTCATATGATTCATCATACATCGAAAAATGTTTTTGATATTATCAATGAATCTGATACTGTTTTCTTATATGATATTCCAAACAATGAAAAAACACTTCTTAACGAATATTGTTATGCGAAAAATAAAAATATTTACTATAATTTTGAAATGAACGATGTTGTTATGCTTGGTGCTAAACCGGCTATTCTTGATGACAAGCCATTAGTTTCAGCCATTGTTCGCGATTTGACTTTTGAACAACGTTTTGTAAAAAGGTTAATGGACATTGTCATTTCAGGTTTGGGTCTTATAGCTTGTGGACCTATTATGCTTATTTGTGCAATTTTAATTAAAGTTGAAGATGGAGGCAGTATTTTCTTTAGACAACTGCGTGCCACTAAAGGTGGAGAACTCTTTAATGTTTATAAATTCCGCACTATGAAAGAAAGCAATGCTGAAAATCGTTCAGTTATATCAAATGATGAACGAATAACTAAAATAGGTAAATACTTGCGTAAATATCGTATTGACGAATTACCACAATTAATCAATATTTTTAAAGGTGAGATGAGTGTTGTAGGACCTCGTCCTGAAATGGTTGAAAATGTTGATAAATACACTGAAGAATTACCTGAGTTCTCATATAGATTAAGAGTAAAAGGTGGTCTTACAGGTTATGCACAGATTGCAGGTAAATATAATACATCACCTAAAGATAAACTTGTTTTAGACCTTATGTATATAGAGAGATATAGTTTGTGGTTAGATTTTAAATTAATTATGCAAACTGTTACAGTTTTACTTAGAGCAGGCGATAGTACAAAAGCTTTTTCAAAGCGTGAGAATAAATATCATTTTACTGAAAAATAAGAGCTTCAAATGAAGCTCTATTTTTCTATTTATATTGTTTATATGTAATTTTTGTGATATACTATTCAAAAGATTATTAGAATTGGTGAAAAAATGAAAAATAGAAATCTTTTTTCTGGAAATAAAACAAAAAATTCTTCAATTAAATACTTTATAATTTCTTTTTCTGCATTCATTCTTGTTCTTGCAATTTCTTCTGCTTTTTTATTTATGAAATCGCTTGATTATGATATTTCTAATCTTGTTGACAGTTCTTCAACTACAACAGATGTATCAGAAGAAAGTACAACAACATTGTATTCAGTAAATGAAATTAAAGGTAAGTCAAATCTTCTTTTTATAATTGAAAATGATGATGGCGTTGATTTTGTTTTTATTGTATTAACAGATTTTGATAAAAAAGCAATGACTGTAAAATGTGTTGATGGTAGCGAAGATTTATCTTACAACAATAAAACCCTTAAACTTAGTAGTATTTATGCAATGGATTATCATGTTGGTGTAAATACTGCGATGGTTAATAATTTTGAAAAAAAAGCAGATAAATACATTGTATTTAGCCAAAAACAGTTTGAAGATGTTTTGTCTTTATTTGATGGATTTTCTATTAATGTACAAGAAGATATTAATTATAAATCCCACGATTTTAATCTTAATCTTTTAGCTGGTGTGCAAGAACTTTCACCTGATATGACCTACAAATATTTGAAAATTTGCAATAACTCAATTCGAGAAGGTATTATCTGTGATATTATAAAATCAGTCCTCGTTACTGATTACATTGAAAACTCTGATTATCTTTTTAAGCAATTTGTTAATTTATGTAAAACAGACATATCTGTAATTGATTATTCTGAATCTATTGATAAAATAACAACTTATTGTTACGCTCAAGATAAATTCTATCCAACAGTATTTGCTGAAGGTGATAAATAATGAAAAAAGTATTATCAATTTTCATCTTATTTTTGTGTTGTATATTGTTTTTTAATGTCAGCAAAAGTTTTCAACAAAAAGCCATTGAAAATGAAATTAGTAATGACAAATACACTGCGGAAGAATTCGAAAAATTTCAACAGCAACTTTCAACAAAAACATTTTATTATTATAATAGTTTAACAGAAGAACAACAAGATGCATATATAACTCTTTATTATGCGGTTTTAAATTTTGATGAATCCTGTAAGGTGAAAATATCAGAAGCTGAATTGAAAAATATTCTATATTCAATTATTTACGATAATTCAAACATATTTTGGTTATCTGGAAATTACACTTACTATTCTCATGAAAATTACATTGAATTGTTCCCTGAATATAACCATAGTACAAATGAAGTTGAATCAATTTCAACAAAACTTAATAATAAAATCAACGAAATAGTTGCAGCATTACCTATTAATGCAACTGACTATGAAAAAGAACTCTATTTACATGATTATATTTGTGATAATACGGTTTATGATAAGTCAACATTTAAAAATGGTGGTGACACTGCATATAGTTCATTACTAAATGGTAAATCAATTTGCGAAGGTTATTCAAGAGCTATGCAGATTTTGCTTGACGCAGTAGGAATTAAAAACTATCTTGTAACAGGCGATGGCATATCTGAAGGTGTTACAGAACCGCATATGTGGAACATTGTAGAGATTGATGGTTATAATTATCATCTTGATGCAACTTGGAATGATAGTGTTACTAATGGTAGTGACTGTTATTTCTATTTTAATGTTACTGATGAATATATCCAAAAAGATCATTTAAACATAGAACCAGAACAAAATAATTGTTTATATAATTACGCTAATTACTATGTTATAAATAATACTTATATATCAGTTTTTACAGGATTTGAAAATCTTGTTAATACCACGGCTAATTCGTTGAGAAGAGGTAATAACTCTGTTGAATTTATGTTTAAAAATAGTGGTGATTATAATAGAGCAATTAATGAGATAAATAACAATAATTCTAATTTTTTTAATTATATAGAAAAGTCTGTTAAGCAGAGTGGCAGAAATTTATCAACTATAAATGTAGAATATATTTTAGTGGAAGATTACAATTATCTTAGCATTGTTTTTAAAGAGGATTGATAGAATGGATAAAAAGAGAATAGAAAATGCTTTTCGTGAAATCTTGTTAGCAATAGGTGAGGACCCAGACCGTGAAGGCTTACAGGAAACACCAAAGCGAGTAGCAAATATGTATGAAGAAATCTTTTCAGGACTCAGTGAGGACCCTGCAAAGCATCTTAAAATGTTCCGTGAAGGACAAAGTGATGAAATCGTTATAGTGCGTGATATTCCAATGTATTCAATGTGTGAACATCACTTTTTACCTTTTGTAGGTAAGGCACATATTGCATACATTCCTAATGATGATGGTCTTGTAATAGGACTTTCAAAACTTGCAAGAATTGTAAATTCTTATGCGCGCCGTCCACAGCTTCAAGAACGTTTAACTGCACAGATTGCAGATTTTATTCAGGATTCAATGAATCCTAAAGGTGTTGCAGTTGTTGTTGAGGCAGAGCATTTGTGCATGACAATGCGCGGAATTAGAGCAGCAGGTTCAAAAACACAAACATCAGCATTAAGAGGTTCAATGAGAAAGGATGCACGAACAAGAGCCGAAGTAATGACTCTTTTAGGAATAAAATGATTTTTTCGGGAAACAACTTTAATTTTGAATTAGGTAAAAAAACCTATATAATGGGCATTCTTAATGTTACCAAAGATTCTTTTGCAGATGGTGGGAAATATAATACACCTGAAAAGGCGAAAGAACATACAAAAGAAATGATTTCACAGGGCGCAGATATTATTGATATAGGTGCGCAGTCTACAAGACCTGGCAGTATTCTCATGTCTGCCCAAGAAGAGTTAAATATTATTAAACAATATCTTCCTTATCTGGCAAATGAAATTGATTGTGTTTATTCTGTTGATACTTTTTATCCTGAAGTCGCAGAATATGCTTTAAAAAATGGTGCATCAATAATAAATGATGTCAGTGGAATTTTTAATGAAGAAATGGCAAGGCTTGTTTTGAAATATAATTGTGGTTGGATTATCACTCATACTGGTGGTGGAAATGCAGAAATTGTTCCAACTTACAAAACAAGCGTAACTGAAGATGTAATAGAATTTTTTAATAATATTCTTGATAAGTGCAATAAACTGCGAATACCACATAACAGGATTATGCTTGATATTGGTGTGGGCTTTGGAAAAAATCACGAACAAAATATAGAAATAATTAAGAATATTAATAAAATTAAGCGAAATAATGTTGCGTTGCTTACTGCTTTATCTCTAAAAAGGGTAGTGGGTATAGCGACTGACAGTGATAAAGAAAACAGACTTTATGGCACAATATCTGCGAATACATTAGCTATTGCCGGTGGTACGGATTTTATTCGTGTTCATAATGTTAAAGAAGCTGCATTAGGTGCTAAAATGGCTGATGCAGTGGTGAGAGGTTAATATGGATAAAGTTATTGTTAAAAATTTAGAACTTTTTTGTTATCATGGTGTAAACCCTGAAGAAAAAGTTGATGGTCAGATTTTTGTTTTTGATATTGAAGCAGGTGTTGATTTGTCAGCACCATGCTTAACTGATAATGTTGATGATACTGTAAGTTATGCGAAAATTATAAAGACAGTTCGTCGTATTGCACAAAGTGAAAAAAATGACTTGATTGAGCGCGTTGCTCAAAGAGTGGCGAATGAATTATTTAATGAGTTTGATAAAATTGAAACTCTTAAAATTACATTAAAAAAGCCACAAGCTCCAATTAAAGCAGACTTTGATTATGTAGCTATTGAAATTGAAAGGTCAAGAAAATGATTGCATATTTAGGAATTGGTACAAATATTGGTGACCGTCTACAAAACTTAGTTGATACTGTTGACGCGTTGAATTTACTACCACTTACAAAGGTAATTGAAGTTTCAAGTGTTTATGAAACTGAACCTGTTGGATTTGCGGACCAAAGTGATTTTCTTAATATTGTTGTTGCTGTTTCAACCGAATTGAATTCACATAATCTGTTAGGCGCTGCTCTTGGCATTGAAGCTGGAATGGGCAGAGTGCGTACAATCAAAAACGGACCACGAATTATTGATGTTGATTTACTTATGTCTGGAAGTGAAGAATATAATACAAAAACGCTTATATTACCACATCCAAGAATGCTTGAACGCAATTTTGTTATAAAACCTTTGCTTGATTTAAACTTAACAGAATCATATTATTCTAGAGAAAAACTTGAAAATATTCTCACTGATGATGGTGTGAGATTTTATTGTAGTAATAAATGTTTTAATATTAACTGAAATATAGATGGTGATTTATGATTTACATAATTATGGACCTTGAGTGGAATAATTCTTATATGAAATCCACTCAGAAATTTATAAATGAGATTATTGAAATTGGTGCTGTAAAGCTTGATGAAAATTTGAAAGAGATTGACACATTTTCAGAACTTATTAAACCTATAGTATCAAGAAAACTACGCTCAAGAATCAAAAATTTAACACATATAACTAATGATGATATAAAATCAGGTAAATCTTTTTCAAAAGTAATTAGTGATTTTGAAAAATGGGTGGGGGATGATGCGGTCTTTCTTACTTGGGGAGATACTGATATTAGAACTTTACTTTCAAATATAAAGACTTTTTTAAAGAAAGATGATATAACATTTTTAAGAAAATATGCTGATTTGCAAAGATATTGTCAATGTTTTATAAATATGGAAAACGTTCAACAAGCAGGTCTTTCCTATGCAGCAGAATGTCTTGAAATTGACGCTGAACAGTTTCCACATCATAGGGCATTAGATGACAGTCGATTAAGTGCAGAATGTTTTAAAAAGACATTTAGTGCAGAAAAACTTAATGAGTTTATCAAAGAGTGCAACGAAGAATTTTATGCACGTCTAGCATTTAAGCCATATGTAATTAAAAATAAAAATGACCCATTAATAGATAAAAACCTTTTTAATTGTTATTGTGATATTTGTGGTGGCAAGGTAGAGATTTTGAAAAAATGGAAATTTTCAAATCAGTCATTCAGAGGCATTTTCTATTGTAAAAATTGTGACAGAGAATTCAGGGTAAATCTGAGAATTAAAAAGTTTTATGATTATATTGATGTGAAACGAAATTATTCGGAAATTATTCGTAATATTGAAAAAGAAACAGAGTTAACAACTGAATAAGCATAACAAAAATAACTCCCGAATATAAGCGGGAGTTATTTTTATAAAACATAAAAAAATATTTGATTTCACTTGCATTGATAATGAAAACATATTATAATAATTATAATTGGAATTTTGTCGAAAAATGGTGAATAAATTGAAAAAAAGAGTTTTTAGTGTAATTATTGTTTTGTGTATTTTATTTACATCTCTGTTTACAGGGTGTGTTGATGAAAACGGTAACAATGAGGTTGAAACTACAACTACAACCACAAGTACAACAACATCAACTACTACAACAACTGAAATGTCGACTGAAAACACAACTGAAGCAGCAGAAACTACTGAAATCAAGTCTGAAACAGATAATAGTAAAACAACTTCAACAACAAAAAAAGAAAATAAACCAAGTGCTACTAAACCACCTAAAGAACCATATACAAGTTCATCTTCTGCTCAGTCAGTTTCAAAATCTTATTTTAATGATGTAGCTTTTATTGGTGATTCAATTAGTTTAGGTTTGAGAAATAGAGCAATTTCTGCAAAAAAATTACCTGGCGCAACATTTTTAGTTAGAGGCAGTTTTGGTTCAGGTCATGCTATCAAAAGAACGATGTTACTTACATATCAAGGTAAAGAAATGTATCCTGAAGATGCGGTTAAAGCATGTGGCGCAAAAAAAGTTTTTATTATGCTTGGTATGAATGACCTCAATATTTATGGGTTGCAGGGTACTGTTAATAACATAGAAGTTCTTATTAATCGCATTAAGGCTAAGTGTCCGGGAATAAAAATTTATATTCAGTCAATGACTCCTATTGTTGTTGGTTCTGAAGCAGGTAAACTTAATAATAAATCGATTGATGAATATAATGGATTGCTTAAATCTTTTGCTGCAAAGAATGGATATACATATATAAATGTTGCTAAGCATTTAAAAGATTCATCAAATGGTTTAAATCCTAAATATAGTTCTGATAATTATGTGCATCTTAATTTTACAGGACTTGATGTGTGGATTTCGGCTCTTGAAATGTTTGCTAAATCACAGGTGAAACCAGAGACAACTACAAAGAAAGAGACTACCACTAAAAAAGAAACAACCACAAAAAATGAGTCGGTAACAAAAGACGAATCAGAAACAAAAAAAGAAACAACCACTAAGAAAGAAACTACAACAAAAAAAGAGTCTACAACCAAGAAAGAAACAACAAAATAATAAAGTTTTAATAATGGAAAAGGGGAATGTGTTATGACAAAAAAGATAATTGCTATATCAATTGTTTTAGTACTGATATTTAGCTTTTGTGCATGTTCATCACAACAACAAAACGAAGAAAAAACAACAGAAAATACAACTGAACAAGCTGTTGTAAAAGTTGACCTTCAAAAGCTTTATGATGATTGTGTTGCAAAGATGCCTGAAATGATTTCGCTTGATAGTGAAATGATGTTGAATTTTTGTGGAATTAAGGCAGAAGATTGTGCCGAATCTTATGTATCAATATGTGCCGATAGTCTTCGTGCTGACGAAATATGGCTTATAAAAGTAAAAGATGTGAATTCGGTGCAAACTATTGAAGCACTTGCAAAATCAAGAATTCAAGCAAAAGCTGATGAAAGTATAACGTATTCTCCTGAACAACACGCTATTGTTGAAAAAGCGGAAATTATTATACAGGGTGAATACATAGCGGTAATTGTTTCTCCTGATGTTTCAGCAATTACAGAAATCGTTAATAATGCTTTTTAAAATATAGATAAATGCTGAACTGTTTTTATGGTTCAGCATTTATTAAAGTTAGGAAGATAGTATGTTATTTTCAAGCAATGTTTTTTTATTTATCTTTTTACCCATAGTTTTATTATTATACTATATTGTACCAAGACCATTTAAGAATCCTATACTTCTTTTGTTTAGCTTATTCTTTTATGGTTGGGGTGAACCTATATATCTTATTTTAATGATTGCAACCATTATGATTGATTATCTTTTTGGTTTATGCATTCATTCAAAACAAAAAAATAGTCAATCGGCAAAAGGAATTTTAATTGTTGGTGTAATAACTAATTTATTGATTCTAGGCTTTTTCAAATACACAGGATTTTTTGTAGAGCAGTTAAAAACTATATCTGTTTTCTCTAATGTTGAAGTTCCTGAAATCACACTTCCAATAGGTATATCATTCTATGTGTTTCAATCTATGAGTTATTTAATTGATGTTTATAGAAATGATGCACCAATACAAAAAGACCCAATAAAATTAGGAACATATGTTACTTTGTTCCCTCAACTTATTGCGGGTCCAATTGTTAGATATGGAGACGTTGCAAAACAACTTGTTTCAAGAAAAGAAACCATTTCAGATTTTTCATCAGGTATTACGCTTTTTATAATTGGATTATCTAAAAAAGTGATTTTAGCAAACCCGATGGGCAGTTTATGGAATTTGCTTCAAGAAGAAACAGGAACACTTGCTGCGTGGGCAGGTATTGCAGCGTATACATTACAGATATACTTTGACTTTTCTGGCTACTCAGATATGGCGAGAGGTCTTGGTAGAATGTTTGGATTTGAATTCCTTGAAAATTTCAATTATCCATATATTTCTAAGAATATTACTGAATTCTGGAGACGTTGGCACATAAGCCTTTCTACTTGGTTTAAAGAGTATGTGTATATTCCATTAGGTGGAAACAGAAAAGGTTTAGCAAAACAAATAATTAACATTATTATTGTTTGGTCGCTTACTGGTTTATGGCATGGTGCTAGTTGGAATTTCGTGCTTTGGGGAATGTATTATGGAATTATATTAATTATTGAAAAAGTGTTCCTTTTAAAAGTATTGAAAAAAATCCCGTCATTTTTAGGTCATATCTATTCGATTTTTGCAGTGATGCTAGGATGGGTGTTGTTTTACTTTGAAGATTTAACTTCACTTAAGAACTTTGTAATAAAGTTATTTACTGCAGAAACTACATCAGCTAATGGTAATGTTGTTGTGTTGTCATATCTTCCGATGCTCGTTATTGGAGCTATTGCAGCAACACCTTTTGTTAAAAATATTTTTGAAAAGAAACAAGATAGTATGGTAGTAAGATACGGCAAGCTTTTCGTTTGCATTGTTCTTTTTATGTTGTGTGTAGCATCATTAGCAAATCAAAGCTATAATCCATTTATTTATTTTAGATTTTAAGGAGACATAATATGAAAAATAAAATTGAAAATATTATAACGGTCTCCTTGTTTTGTTCTTTTATTTCAATAATGTGCATTTTATATGTTGTTTTGCCTAAGTTAGATTTTTCTGAACTTGAAAAAAGGTATTTAAAAGAATTCCCAGAAACGAATATTCAAAGTATTGTTTCTGGTGACTTTGGTAATGACATTGAAACATATCTTGCTGACCATATGCCATTTAGAGATTTTTTTGTTGGACTTAATTCATATTTTGAACTTTTCACAGGTAGGGGAGGTTCATCAAATATATATTTAACTAAAGATAATGGGTTAGTTGAGGCTCCAGGTGAGTTTATTAAGCCTAATATTGATAAAAATATGAATGCCATTAATAAGTTTGCAGAAAGTATGGATGTTCCTGTAGATTTTATGATAGTACCATCAGCAGGTTGGGCGTCAAGAAATAATTTGTTAATGCCATCAAATGAATACCATGATTCCGAATATATCAATAAAATATATTCATTGTCTTCGCATAAAGTGAATGATATTAATATAACCGATTTGTTTGATAATTCAAAATTTTATTATAACACTGACCATCATTGGAATAGCATGGGAGCATATATGGGTTATAAAGCATATATGGAGAAAATTGGTGTGGAATATCGTGAACAAAATGAATTCGACATTGAAACCATAAATGATTTTTATGGTTCAACATATTCAAGAGCAGCACTTTGGTTAACACCATCCGAAAATCTTGAACTTTGGAGTTGTTCTCAGAATATAACTGTTATAAACGGCGAAAGTGAAGATGTACATAAAGGCATTTTCTATCGCTCTCGTCTTGACGAAGTTGATAAATACACCGTGTTTTTAGATGGTAATCATTCAGTAGTTAGAATTAATAATCCAGATGCAAAAACAGATGGCACACTTCTTGTGGTTAGAGATTCATATTCAAATTGTTTCGGTGGATTTTTATGTGAGTCGTTTGAGAATGTGATACTTGTAGACCTTCGATATTACAAAAAATCAGTATCTGAACTTTGTGAAGCCGAAAATGTTGATAATGTACTTATTTGTTATAGTATGAATAATTTTCTAACTGATGCAAATATTATTTGGCTAAGATAATAAATAAAAAACTCGCAATGCTCTTCATTGCGAGTTTTTTTATTTGCAGTTTATTTATTTAATTACTCTAATACGAATAATTCCGTTAATCTTTTTAAGGGCATTGATTGCTTCAACAGATGCTTCTGTATCTGAATCAATTACAGTATATGCATATTCACCCTTAGATTTGTTTACCATGTTATCAATATTTACATCTTCATTTGCAAGGCCTGATGTAATTTTGCTAACAATACCAGCAATATTTTTATGCATAATTGTAAGTCTGTGTTTATCACAAGTTCCAAGTTCAACAGCAGGGTAGTTAACAGAATTAACAATACTTCCGGTTTCAAGGAAATTCGCAACTTGTTCAACAGCCATAACTGCACAGTTATCTTCAGATTCAGGAGTTGATGCACCAAGATGAGGTATCGCAATAACACCTGTAGCGCCAATTACAGCATCATTAGGGAAATCTGTAACATAAGCTGCAACTTTACCATTTTCAAGTGCAGTAAGAATGCTTTCTGTGTCTACAAGTTCGCCACGTGCGAAGTTAAGGATTCTTACCTCGTCTTTCATTGTTGCAATTGTATCTGCATTAATAAGACCGCGAGTGTTATCGTTAAGAGGTAAATGAAGTGTAATGTAATCACTTTCTGCATAAATAGTATTAAGATTGTCAGTAAGTTTCACATGGTGATTAAGTGTAATACTCTGTGCAACTGAAAGATATGGGTCATAACCAATTACGCTCATACCAAGTGCTGCTGCAGCATTTGCGACAAGAATACCAATAGCGCCAAGACCAATTACACCAAGAGTTTTACCCTTGATTTCAGGTCCCGCAAAAGCACCTTTACCTTTTTCAACATCCTTAGGTACAGTATCTCCATTACCTTTTAATGTTTTAGCCCACTCAATAGCAGGAATAACCTTTCTTGATGAAAGGAAAAGACCAGTAAGAACAAGTTCTTTAACTGCATTTGCATTAGCACCAGGTGTGTTGAAAACAACAATACCTGCTTCGCTGCATTTATCAATTGGAATATTATTTACGCCTGCACCTGCACGTGCAATTGCAAGTGTGTTTTCTTCAAATTCCATATCATGCATTGATGCAGAACGAACAAGAATAGCATCAGGATTTGCCATTTCTGTTGCGCAAGCATATTGGTCACTGAAACGGCAAAGACCAGTTTCAGAAATTTTATTAAGTGTAAGAATGTTATACATAGTTATTCTCCTTATGAATTTGCTTGTTCAAACTCTGTCATAAACTCTACGAGTTTTTCAACACCTTCAACAGGCATAGCATTGTAGATAGAAGCTCTCATACCACCAACTGAACGGTGACCTTTAAGATTTACAAAACCTGCTTCTGTTGCTTCTTTGATGAATTTAGCATTAAGCTCTTCGCTGTCTGTTACAAAAGGAACATTCATAAGTGAGCGGTCTTCAGGAACAACAGTACCTTTGAACATCTTGCTGTTATCAAGGAAATCATAAAGGATTTTTGCCTTCTTTTCGTTTCTTTCTTTGATTGCTTCAAGACCACCCATTTCTTTGAGCCACTCAAGAACGAGTTTGCAAATATAAATTGTATAGCAAGGTGGAGTATTGTAAAGAGAATCATTATCAGCCATAATCTGATAGTTAAGCATTGTTGGTGTAATATCGCGAGCGTTACCAAGCATATCCTCACGAATAATACAAATTGTAAGACCTGCTGGAGCAACATTTTTCTGTGCGCCACCATATACCATTGCAAATTTAGAAACATCAATAGGTTCTGAAAGGAAACATGATGAAATATCTGCAATAAGTGGAACATCACCGGTATCAGGAAGTTCATGATAAACAGTACCATAGATTGTGTTGTTCATACAGATATAGAAATAGTCAGCATCCTTTGTGAATTCATTTTTATCAAGTTTTGGAATATATGAGAATGTCTTATCAGCAGATGATGCAACAGCTTTACATTCACCATATTTCTGTGCTTCCTGATAAGCTTTTTTTGCCCATTGACCTGTGATAACAAAGTCAGCTTTACCATTTTTATTCATAAAGTTAAGGGGGATAGCAGCAAACTGTGTTGAAGCACCACCCTGTAAGAATAATACCTTATAATTATCAGGAATATTCATAAGTTCACGAAGTAATTGTTCAGCACCTTTAATGATTGAGTCATAAACTTTTGAACGATGACTCATCTCCATTACCGATTGACCGCTACCTTCATAATCAAGCATTTCAATAGCTGCTTTCTTTAAAACTTCTTCAGGTAACATTGAAGGACCTGCAGAAAAATTATAAACTCTTGCCATTTGTATAACCTCCAAATTGTATTTAACACTAATATATTATGTTAAAAAAATAAACATTGACGGAATTATAACAAAAAAACATAGTAAAAGTCAATAGATAGTTAAAACATTAACAAAGTATTTTATAAAAAGTTATAGTTTTGAGTGAAAGTTGTAAAGAATTTTAACAATCTCGCTTGATTTTAATAAAATTCTAAAAAATTCACCATTATTCTTGCAGTATATACTATTTTATTATATAATATAATCTCAAAATAGGAGTGATATGTTCAAAAATGGAAAACAGTAAAAACTTATTTAATGAATTTAATGAAAAATCCTTTTCTTTGCCTATGGTAGCATTGAGAGGACTTGTAATATTTCCTGAAATGACATTGCATTTTGATGTTGGTAGAACAAAGTCAATTCGTGCTGTAAGAACAGCAATGGAGAAAAAGACTAACATTTTTCTTGCTACACAGATGGATATGGAATGCGATGACCCTCGTTACGATGATATTTATAATTCAGGCGTAGTTTGCGAAATCAAGCAGGTAATGAAACTTCCAGGCACTGATACACTTCGCGTTGTTGTGTATGGTCTTTATCGTGCTGAACTTTTGCATATTAACTCTATGAATCCTCATCTTTCTGCAATTATTCGTAGAATAGAAACTGAAGAAGTTTCAGCTGATGATAAAAAGTATGAAGAAGCACTTGTGCGTCGTCTTGTAAGTATTTTTGAAGATTATGCATATTTCGTACCAAAACTTCCACCTGATATTGTTGTAGGCGTTTCTGTGCGAAAAGAAGCAGCAGAAATTGCTGACTACATTCTTTCAAATATTCCTCTTGAATATGCCGTAAAGCAATCATTACTTGAAGAACTTAATCCATTAAAGAGAGCAGAAAGTCTGTGCCTTATTCTTACAAGAGAAATTGAACTTTTATCAATTGAAGAAGAAATCAATCAAAAAGTTCAAGAGCAAATGGAAGAAAATCAGCGTGAGTATTATCTTCGTGAACAAATTAAAGCAATTTCTGACGAACTCAATGAAGGTGACGGTGCAATTTTTGAATCAGAAGACTATAAAGAAAAAATCCGCGCAATTGGATTTTCAGAAGATATTGAGCGTAAACTCATAAAAGAATGCGATCGTCTTATGAAAATGCAGTCTTCAAGTCCTGAATCAGCAGTTGTCAGAAATTATCTTGATAAAATAGTTTCATTACCTTGGGATTATTGTACAGAAGAAAATCTTGATATTGAGCATGCTGAAACTGTACTGGATGAAGACCATTATGGCCTTTCTGATGTTAAAGAACGAATTATTGAGTTTTTAGCAGTTAGAAAAATTAATCCTGATGTAAAAGGGCAGATTATTTGTCTTGCTGGACCTCCGGGTGTTGGTAAAACATCAATTGCTCGTTCATTAGCAAAAGCAATGGGTAGAAGTTATGCACGAATTTCACTTGGTGGTGTTCGTGATGAGGCAGACATTCGTGGCCATAGAAAAACCTATATTGGCTCAATGCCGGGCAGAATTATTGAAGCAATTGAATCCGCTAAAAGTTCAAATCCTTTAATTTTACTTGATGAAGTTGATAAACTTGGTTCAGACCATCGTGGTGACCCATCATCAGCACTTTTAGAAGTTCTTGATGCTGAACAAAATAGCACATTTACTGACCATTATCTTGAAATTCCATATGATTTAAGTAAGGTTATGTTTATAACTACTGCGAATGATAAAAGCAGAATTCCTGCACCATTGCTTGATAGAATGGAAATTATTGATATTCCTGGTTATACATATGAAGAAAAATTCCAGATTGCTAAAAAGCATCTTGTTCCAAAGCAAATTAAAGCAAATGGTCTTAAAAAATCTTATGTTAAATTTACTGATAAAGCACTCAAAACAATTATCAGTGGTTACACTAAAGAAGCTGGTGTACGTGTTCTTGAAAGAACAATTGCAAAAGTATTACGAAAAATTGCGGTGCAGTATGCTAAAGGTTTTGATGGCAAAATTACAGTTAAAGATACTGATTTGGAAAACTATATTGGTGCAATAAAATTCAAGCCTGATGAAAAATCAAAATTGAACCAAGTAGGTGTTGTAAACGGACTAGCCTTCACATCAGTTGGCGGTACCATGCTTACAGTTGAAGTCGCTGTAATGGACGGTACAGGTAAAATTGAACTTACAGGCTCTCTTGGTGATGTTATTAAAGAGTCAGCAAAAGCAGCAGTAAGTTATATAAGAGCAAATGCTGATAAATACCGAATTGATAAAGAGTTTTATCAAAATAAAGATATTCATATTCATTTCCCAGAAGGTGCAGTGCCAAAAGATGGACCTTCTGCTGGTATTACAATCTTTACAGCACTTGTATCAGCACTTTCAGGTTGTAAAGTTAAATCAGATGTTGCAATGACTGGTGAAATAACTATTACAGGCAGAGTGTTGCCTATTGGTGGGCTTCGCGAAAAAACAATGGCAGCATACGTTGAAGGAATTAAAACTGTTGTTATTCCTGAGGCAAATCGTAGTGATTTAGATAAAGTTGACGATAAAGTTAAAGAAAAAATCAATTTTGTATTTGCAACAACAGGTGATGATGTGCTTAAAATCGCACTTGTGTGAGAGGTGTAATAATGAGATACGATAAAGCAGAATTCAAGGCAGCTTATGGCACGTTTGCACAGCTGCCAGAAAGTGATGTTCCTGAAATTGCTTTTGCAGGTCGTTCAAATGTAGGTAAAAGTTCATTACTCAACAGACTTTTTGGACGAAAAAACCTTGCAAGGGTAAGTTCAGTTCCGGGTAAAACAATCACAATAAACTTTTATCAGGTTGATGAATATAATTTTGTTGATTTACCGGGATATGGCTATGCTAAGGTTGCTAAAACAGAAAAAGAACGTTGGGCAGAAATGATGGAAGGATATTTCAATTCTGACCGTAATATTAAACTTGTTGTTCAACTTGTTGATATGCGTCATCCACCAACAAAGGATGATATAATGATGATGGAATTCTTACAGGCAAGTGGTTATGAATTCATTGTTGTTATGACTAAGGCGGACAAACTAAAAAAGAAAAAAGAATATAACGAAAGAATTGAAAATTCTAAAAAAGAAATGAGCTTTGTACCTGAAGACAGAATTATTCCATTCTCATCAGAAACAGGTGCAGGACTTGATGTGTTAAAGAAATATATAGAAGGATATTTAGGTGAATAAAATGAGCAAAGTACCATTTACAACAAAGGAAAAATTAGAAGAAATAACAAAGGTTTATCCTACTCCATTCCATCTTTATGATGAAGCAGGAATTCGTAAAAATGCAGAAAATCTAAAAAAAGCATTTGCTTGGAATAAAGGCTTTAAAGAATATTTTGCAGTTAAAGCAACTCCAAACCCATTCCTTATTAACATTTTAAGAGAATATGGTTGCGGATGTGACTGTTCATCAATTACTGAGCTTATGCTTTCAAAGGCAATTGGTGCAGTAGGTGATGATATTATGTTCTCATCAAACGACACACCACCAATGGAATTTAAATATGCAGATGATATTGGTGCAATTATCAACCTTGACGACATCACACATATTGATATTCTTGAAAAGACATTGGGCCATCTTCCAAAGAAACTTTCTTGCCGTTATAATCCAGGTGGATATTTCTCAATTGCAAACAACATTATGGATAATCCTGGTGATGCTAAATACGGTATGACAACTGAACAACTTTTTGAAGCATTCAAGATTATGAAATCAAAGGGTGTTGAAGAATTCGGTATTCATGCATTCCTTGCAAGTAACACAGTTACAAACGAGTATTATCCAACACTTGCAAAAACTCTTTTTGAAGTTGCAGTAAAGCTTAAGGAAGAAACAGGTGCTCACATTAAATTCATCAATCTTTCAGGTGGTATCGGTATCCCTTATCGTCCTGACCAGGAAGGTAACGATATTTTTGCAATCGGTGCAGGCGTTGAAAAGGTTTACAATGAAATTCTTGTACCAGCAGGTATGGATGATGTTTCAATTTACACAGAATTAGGTAGATTTATGCTTGCTCCTTATGGTGCACTTGTAACTCGTGCAATTAACGAGAAGCATACTCATAAGGAATATATCGGTGTTGATGCTTGTGCAGTAAACCTTATGCGTCCTGCAATCTATGGCGCATACCACCATATTACAGTTATGGGTAAAGAGAATGAGCCTTGCGATTATAAATATGACGTTACAGGCTCACTTTGTGAAAATAACGATAAATTTGCAATCGACAGTATGTTACCAAAGGTTGATATGGGCGACTTGATGTTTATCCACGATACAGGTGCTCATGGTTATGCTATGGGTTATAACTATAATGGTAAGCTTAAATCAGCAGAAATCCTTCTTAAAGAAGATGGTAGCTTTGATTTAATTCGTCGTGCAGAAACACCTGCAGACTACTTTGCAACATTCGATTGCTTTGATTTTTATAAAAAAGTTACTGAATAATTGAGGGTAATGTTATGTCTTTCGTTCACTTACATGTGCATACTGAATATAGCTTATTAGATGGCGTTTCCCGTCTTAATAGGCTTTGTTCTGCTGCCAAAGAACGAGGACAAAATGCTATTGCAATTACTGACCACGGAAACTTATTCGGTGCAGTTGATTTTTATAAAGAAGCAAAAAAACAGGGGATTAAACCAATTATCGGTTGTGAGGTTTATGTTGCAGCTCGTTCAAGGTTTGATAAAGTTCATGGTGTTGATTCAACTCGTCACCACCTTGTTTTGCTTTGTAAAAATGAAACCGGTTATAAAAATCTTACAAAATTAGTTTCTTCTGCTTGGGTTGACGGATTTTACACTAAACCTCGAATTGACCGAGAATTGTTAGAAAAGCATCACGAAGGACTTGTTTGTCTTTCAGCTTGTCTTGCTGGTGAAATTCCTAAACTTATTGCTAATGGTGAATACATTAAAGCCAAAGAAACAGCTATTTGGTATTCAAATCTTTTTGGCAAAGATAACTATTATCTTGAAATACAAGACCATTCATTATCTGAACAATTAAAGGTTAATGAAGGATTAGTACGTCTTTCTCAAGAAACAGGAATTCCGCTTGTTGCTACAAATGACGTGCACTATATTGACTGTGAAGATGCGAAAGTGCAAAAAGTCCTTATCTGTATTGCTACAAACCATACAGTTGATGAAGAGTCTGCACTTGAATTTGAGACAGATGAGTTTTATCTCAAAACTGAAGAGGAAATGCGTCAAAAATTTGGTTTTGTTGAAGAGGCAATCCAGAATACTCAAAAAATTGCCGATATGTGTAATTTTGATTTTGAATTTGGCAATACAAAACTTCCTAATTTTCAAGTACCTGATGGTATTACTCACTATGATTATCTTCGTGAAAAATCCTATAAAGGATTAAAAGAAAAATATGGTGAAAATCCTGATAATTTGTATATTGATAGATTAGAATATGAACTTTCAGTTATTGAGAGTATGGGTTATGTAGACTACTTTTTAATAGTTTCTGACTTTATTCAATATGCAAAAGATAATGGTATTCCAGTTGGCCCTGGGCGTGGCTCAGGTGCAGGTAGTATATGTGCCTATTGTACTGGCATTACCAATGTGGACCCAATTAAATATAATCTTATTTTTGAGCGTTTCTTAAATCCTGAGCGTGTTAGTATGCCTGATATTGATGTGGATTTCTGCTATGAAAGACGCCAGGAAGTAATCGATTATGTTGTTAATAAATATGGTGCAGACCATGTAGCTCAAATTGTAACTTTTGGAACAATGGCTGCTCGTGCTGCAATCCGTGATGTTGGTAGAGCATTAGGAATGTCTTATGCAACTGTTGATAATGTTGCAAAGAAAATCCCAAGAGCATTAGGCATTACAATAGAAAAAGCACTTAAAGAAAGTGAAGAATTAAAACTTTTATATGATAGTGATGATAAAGTCAAAGAGCTTATTGATATGTCAATGAGCGTTGAAGGTATGCCTCGTCATGCATCTACTCACGCCGCAGGTATTGTTATTACTGACAGGCCTGTTAGTGACTATGTTCCGCTTGCAACAAATGATGAATCTATTGTTACACAATTTACAATGACTACAATTGAAGAATTAGGGCTTCTTAAAATGGATTTTCTAGGACTTCGCACATTAACGGTAATTAATGATTGTGTAAAAATGGTACAGCGTAAAAATCTGAATTTTGATATTGAAAAAATTGATTTTAATGATTTGAATGTGTATTCATTATTTACAAGTGGTAAAACTGACGGTGTTTTCCAATGTGAATCAAGTGGTATGAGAAGCGTATTTATGCGTCTTAAGCCAACAAATATTGAAGATATTATCGCGGTTATTTCACTTTATAGACCTGGTCCTATGGATTCTATTGATTCATACATTAAAAACAGACATAATCCTGATAATATTCGTTACAAAACACCAATGCTTAAAAACATTCTTGATGTTACATATGGGTGTATGGTATATCAGGAACAGGTCATGCAAATATTCCGTTCACTTGCAGGCTATTCACTCGGGCGCGCTGATATCGTTCGCCGTGCTATGTCTAAGAAAAAGCACAAAGTTCTTGAAGATGAACGAACATTTTTCTGTGACGGATGTGCCAAAAACGGAATTTCAAAAGAAATCGCTAATGAGATTTTTGACGATATGTCATCATTCGCATCTTATGCATTTAATAAATCGCATGCGGCAGCTTATGCTGTTGTGGCATATAGAACAGCTTACCTAAAATATTATTATCCAAGTGAATTTATGGCAGCTCTCCTAACAAGTGTGCTTGATAATTCAGATAAAGTTGCAGGGTATATTGATGACTGCAAGCGTAATGGTATAAAGATTCTTCCACCAAATGTGAATTTCAGTTTTAAAAATTTTACTGTTGCAAATGATAGTAAAAAATCAATAATGTTTGGTCTTTTAGCAATTAAAAATCTCGGTCACGATTTTATAGATACAATAATAAATGAGCGAGAAAAAAATGGTGAGTTTACATCTTTCTATTCTTTCTGTAAACGTGTTCATGGTAAAGGTTTTAATCGTCGTTCGGTTGAAAGTCTTATTAAAAGTGGTGCGTTAGACGGATTAGGTAGCAATCGTAACGAAATGCTTACAAATCTACCATTTATTATTGATGAGCTTGATGACGACCGTAGACGAAATGTTCAAGGTCAAATCGGATTTTTTGATATGATGAATGAAGGCGTAAGTTCTGAATATGTAATGAAATCAGCATCAGAGTTCAGAACGAAAGACCTTCTTATGATGGAAAAAGAAACAACAGGACTTTATATTTCATCACATCCTATGGAACAATATGCAGATTTGTCCGACGAACTTAAATGCGATAAAATTGGTAATATTTTAAATGCTGAAAATGACTTTAATTCGCCTTATGTTGATACTGCATCCGTAAAAATTATGGGTATAATAAGCAGTATAACGCGGAAACAAACTAAAAAAGGCGAAAATATGGCGTTTATAAATGTTGAAGATGTTGGTGGAACAATTGAAGTAATTGTTTTTCCAAAACTTCTTTCAAAATATATGAATAAAATAAATAATGGTGTTGCTGTGGTTGTAGGTGGCAGACTTTCAATGCGTGAGGAAGAAAATCCTAAAATTATATTAGATTTTCTTGAAACTGCTGATATAGCCAAAGACAATCGTTCAAAGAAACATGGCTTATTTATAAGAGTTGAAAATAATCAATCTCCAATTTATAAAACTTGCCTTGATATGATAAATAAAAACGCAAGTATTGGTGAGATTCCGCTGTATTTTTATTTTGCTTCTACAAAACAGTATTTTCCTTGTAAAAAGATATCAATAGATGACAATCTTATTACAGAGCTTAAAGAAATAGCAGGGGAACAGAACGTTATTTTTCAAAAATGATTAATTACTTGCATTTTATATATTATTATGGTATTATGTGTATTCAATGTGGTAATTTTTAGTAAATTAAAAGGGTGATAAAAATGAAGACAATAGGTGTTTTAACAAGTGGTGGCGACGCTCCAGGTATGAACGCTGCTGTTCGTGCAGTAGTTCGTGCAGGTTGTGAAAATGGTTTCAGAGTAATGGGTA
Source organism: Candidatus Fimenecus sp. (assembly GCA_045613585.1). Lineage (GTDB taxonomy): Bacteria > Bacillota > Clostridia > Oscillospirales > Acutalibacteraceae > Fimenecus. Next base: position 44,821 of record JAZLBG010000060.1, read on the forward strand.
TCAGAAGAGGTTACAACGGCCTTATGCAAGGTGATATGTTTGAAATGAATCTTCGTTCAGTTTCAAATATTATTAACCGTGGTGGTACTGTTCTTTACTCTGCAAGAAGCCCAGAATTTAAAACTGAAGAAGGACTTCAGAAAGCACTTAAAGTTGCAAAAGATGTTAATATGGAAGGTATTGTTGTTATCGGCGGTGACGGTTCATTCCGTGGCGCTCGTGACTTATCTCTTCGTGGCGTTAATTGTGTTGGTATTCCTGGTACAATTGACAACGATATTGCATGTAGCGATTATACAATCGGTTATGATACAGCAATGAATACAGTTCTTGAAATGGTTGACAGACTTCGTGATACATCTGAATCACATGACCGTTGTTCAGTTGTTGAAGTTATGGGCAGACGTGCAGGCTATATCGCACTTAATGCTGGTATTGCTTGTGGTGCAACATCAATTCTTATTCCAGAAGTAGAATATGATTTCCAACGTGATGTTATCGACAGAATGAAGAGAACTCAGAAAACAGGTAAGAGACATTTCATTATTCTCGTTGCTGAGGGTATTGGTGGCGTTGAAGAAATGGCAAAGCGTATTGAGGCTGAAACAGGCGTTGAAACTCGTGCTACAATTCTTGGTCATGTACAGCGTGGTGGTCATCCAACAGTACGCGACAGAGTTACAGCTTCTCTTATGGGTCATAAAGCAGTTGAACTTCTTAAAGCTGGTGTTGGTAACAGAGTTCTTGCTATCAATAAAGATGAAATCGTTGATTATGATATCTTTGAAGCACTCAATATGAAGAAATCTCTTAATGTTGAAGAATATAAAATTGCGCACGAAATTTCAATCTAATTAAATTATGGCAAATATTATACTTATTGGTATGCCTGGTTGTGGCAAGAGTACAGTTGGCGTTATTCTTGCAAAAACATTGGGTATAGGCTTTGTTGATACTGATTTGATTATTCAACAACGTGAAAATAGATTGTTGCAGAATATTATTGATACTGATGGTATTGACTATTTTCTTGATTGTGAAGCACAGGCAGTGAAAACTGTTAATTGTGACAATTTTGTAATTGCAACAGGTGGTAGTGTGGTATATCGCGAAGATGCAATTGAACACCTTAAGAAAAATGGTAAGATTGTGTATTTAGATGTACCATTAGACGAAATTAAAAGACGTCTTAATAATATCAGTACTCGTGGTATTGCTGCACAAAAAAATGACTCAATTGATGATATCTATAACGAGCGAGTTGTTTTATATAACAAATTTGCTGATATCATTATAAAAACTAATGGTGAGTCTGTAGAAAAAACAGTTGAAAAAATTTGTAAATTTTTCTAAAAATTATAGCCTTGTAGTGAAATGAAAATTTCACCGCAAGGCTTATTTTTTACCTCAAATATTATTTTGTTTTTGTGACAAATTAATAGTGCGACAAAAGTCGTACGGAGGTGAAAAAAATTGCGTAATTTATTAAGAATTTTATCAGTAATAAGCGCCGTTTTATGTGTCATAATATTTTCTTTAATTTACTTTATAGAAACTTCTGTTCCCCAAAAAGTCATAACAGTAGAAAAGGCTGGTTACCGAATTCCAGAAATATTTGGGCTTAATTTGTTTAATGTGAAATTAAGAGATGATTTCAATGTTTCAAGAAATAACACTGATTCTGTTGAACAAGAAGCAGAAATTGAACTTTTGAATATTATTCCCGTAAAGAATATTCAAATTATAAATTCAAAAAGAAAATATGTTGTACCAGGTGGCGAAATTTTTGGTATTAAGCTTTATACTGATGGAATTATCATTGTAGATACAGATATTGTCGAAACGGAATATGGAAATATTAATCCCGCAGAAAAATCAGGATTGCTAATTGGTGATATAATAAAAACTATTGATGGTGTAGAAATTCGTTCAACAAATCATTTGACAAAAGTTCTTGAAAAAAGTAAAGGCAAAGAAATTAATTTAACAGTTTCAAGAAATGGCAAAATAATTAATATTAAGTTCAAAACTTATAAAGACAATATTAGTGGAAAATATAAAGCAGGTCTCTGGGTACGTGATAGTACTGCTGGCCTTGGTACAGTAACATTTTACAATCCTGAAAACAATTCGTTTGCAGGGCTGGGGCACCCAATATATGATGTTGATACAAAATCAATAATGCCAATGAAAAATGGTGAAATGGCAGAAGCCTCAATAAAAGGACTTTATAAAAGTGCAAATGGCTCAGTAGGGGAATTGTGTGGCTTATTATCGGGAAAAACTACTGGTACATTATGCCTTAATCGTGAAGAAGGCATATATGGATTTACAACCATTAAAAAAACTGAAACTTTACCTGTAGCAGTAAAGCAAGAAGTGGTTGTGGGCGATGCACAGATAATATGTACTATCGATAATTCAGGACCGAAGTATTTTGATGTAGAAATAATTAAGATTTATTCAAATTCAACAACGGTAAATAAAGATATGATAATAAAAATTAAAGATAAAAATTTGTTAAATATAACAGGAGGAATAGTGCAAGGTATGAGTGGCACACCAATAATACAGAATGGTATGCTAGTAGGTGCAATTACACATGTTTTTGTAAATGAGCCAACACAAGGTTATGCAATTTTTGCTGAGAGAATGTATGAAACCTCTGTTTGTCGAGAAATGGAGAAATACCAACAACTCAAAGCATCCTGACGAAATGGTCTGGCCTCCCTTGTTAAAGGGAGGGGGACTGCCGTAGCTGGTGAAGAGATTCAATGTCATTCTGAGCGTAGCGAAGAATCTTGAGATTTTTATTGATTTTTAATAAAATTTGTGGTAAACTAAATTTGCCAAACATAATTTTATTGAAAAAATCCATGATAAGTGTGTGTATTTTTATTTAGGTAAAAATACAGATGCTCTATTTTGCATACACGCACACTGCTTGGATTGTAAAATTATGTTTGGCGACAGTTGGAGCTATGTATTTTTTGTGCGTTAGCTTTGGCTGGCGCACTTTTTTTATTTTGTGGGGGAGATTATTATGATTTTGTAAGATTTTTATGAGAAATGGTATTTTCCTGCAATTTTGCATAAAAAATCTGTATTTTTGCATTTTTCATTGTTTTTATTTTACATATGTAATATAATACAGTTGAGAAATTATAATAATTTTTTATAAAGGAGGAAAAAATTATTATGAAAATAACAAACAAAATCTTATCACTTATTCTTGCAGTTCTAATGATAATATCAATCATTCCAATCACAGCAAGTGCTGTTACATATTCAGGCACTTGTGGTGATAATCTTACTTGGACTTATGACGATGTAACATGTACCTTAACGATTTCTGGTACAGGATCCATGGATAATTTCACGGATTATTTAGATGTACCTTGGTATTCACGTAGAACATATATTAAGTCAATTATCATCCAAGATGGTGTCACAACAATTGGTTATAATGCTTTTTATTACTGCAAAAATCTTGAAAATATAACAATTCCAACCACTGTAACGGAAATAAATAATTATGCATTTAGAGATTGTGATAATCTTAAAGAAGTGATAATTCCTAATGGTGTGGAAAAAATTGGTTATAGAGCATTTTATTCTTGTAGTCTTCTTATGAATATTACAATTCCTGAAAGTGTTACATCAATTGATAATGGTGCATTTGCTTATTGTCCACAAATATCATATATAACAGTAGATAACAATAATCAGTATTATTCAAATGATGAATTTGGTGTGCTTTTCAATAAGGATAAAACAACATTGATTCATTATCCTATTGGTAACCAAAGAGAAAACTATAGTATCCCAGATGGTGTTAAAACCATTGAAAAAGAAGCTTTTATAGGTTGTAGTAATCTTAAAACCATAACAATGCCTAATAGCGTTACAACGATTGGCGATAGTGCTTTTTGTGGGTGTACTGGTTTTACAAACATAACACTTCCAGATTCTATTACAACAATTGGAAAATATGCGTTTGAAAATTGCGTTAATTTGTTAAGCATCAACATTCCTAATGGTTTGACAATAATTAGTGAAAGTTTATTTCATGGGTGTAAAAATCTAACAAGTATATCTTTCCCAGATAGTGTAACAAAAATTGGCAGTAAGGCATTTTATGAGTGTAAAAATTTAATTAAAGTAACATTTGGAATGGGTTTAACTTTAATTGATTATTATGCCTTCCTTTACTGCGATAATCTTACAGATGTTTTTTATCCTGGTAAAGAAGAACAATGGAAGGCAAATGTTCGTATTTATGATTACGGCTCAAGTATATACGATGCAGTTATGCACTATGAATATGATAATGATACAGTTGTATCAGAAAGCTTTGGTGACAATTTCATCTGGAATTATGACTTTACAACAGAAACATTAACAGTTTCAGGTAATGGTGATATGGGCGACTTTGAATCGAAAAACAGACCTTGGGAAAGATTTAAAGCTATCGCAAAAAAATTGTCATTAACGATGGTATAACAACAGTTGGCGAATACGCATTCTATGATTTTACTAAAGTTACGGATGTAACAATATCTAACGATGTAATTGCAATTAGATATGAGGCTTTTCGTTCTTGTAGTAATATTACTGAAATAATTATACCTGATAGTGTTAAGACAATTGATGACTATGCATTTGGATTCTGTAGTAAACTTGAAACCATATCCTTTGGAAAAGGAGTAAAATCAATTGGTGCCTACGCTTTTGCTGATTGTGGTAGTCTTACCGAAGTAATCATTCCAGAAAACATTGATGATATTAAAACACAAGCATTTTATTATTGCCCAAATTTGGTTTCATTTAAAGTTGATGAAAATAATCAGTATTTTTCAAATGATGAATATGGTGTATTATTTAACAAAGATAAAACCACACTTATTCAATATCCTTCTGGTAGTACCTCAACAAGTTATACAATACCTGATGGTGTAACAACACTTTGTAAATATGCGTTTTATTATGAACAAAACCTTGAAAGTGTAACGATTCCAGATAGTGTAACAACGCTTGAAACGGTAGCGTTTAGAGACTACAACTACGCTTTGACTCTATATTATAAAGGTACTCAAACACAATGGGATGAATTATTAGCAAATAACAGTGAAACATCAGATTATCTTAAAAACTATACTGTAATTTGTACAGATAATACCACATATCCATCTGGTGTTTGTGGTGATAATCTTACATGGATTTTTAATGAAGAAACAAATACATTGACAATTTCAGGTACAGGTGCAATGTATGATTATGAAATTAATGATGTGTCAGGCTTTATCAACCAACCATGGAGTGATTTCAGCAGAAATATCAAGCATATCGTTGTTGAAGATGGTGTAACAAGTATTGGTGAAGCTGCATTTACTTCTTGTGATGCTACAGATATTACAATTGGCAAAGATGTAGCATCAATCGGTAGTGAAGCAATAAAGTATTGTGATTACCTTACTGAAATAATCGTTGATGAAGATAACCAATATTATTCAAATGATGAATTTGGTGTGCTTTTCAATAAGGATAAAACAACATTGATTCATTATCCTATTGGTAACCAAAGAGAAAACTATACTATTCCTGATGGTGTTAAAGTTATTGGAACATATGCATTCGATAAATGCAACAAAACTCTTTTAAAAGTAACTATTCCGAAAAGTGTAACAACAATTGAAAAATTTGCTTTTAATGTGACCGGTTTCTTGGCATATTATAAAGTTGATTATGTAGGCACACAATCCGAATGGAATTTGGTTTCTGTTGAC